>MDJM01000017.1 GCA_001994995.1 Candidatus Parepulonipiscium sp. PG-Nuni2H_MBin01
GGATAGCACCTATAAATGCACCTGCTATAAATGTTTGTAATCCATATGTGCTACCTGCCAATCCCATAAGTATTAGCATAGTAAAGCCCCATACTATTCTCCCCGTCAACATTGCTGATATTAATGCCACATACACATTTATACTTTTTTTCGGGAGAAATCGATATACCACACCTACAGCAACTCCATATGCACACATCTCCAACGCCATTCCTATAGCTGTTGGGTACATAGGGGGCATAGTAAATATCATCGACCTTAATATAGGTAATATTATCCCCACCATTCCAGCATAGAACGGACCACACATAAAACCACATATCAATACCGGAATATGTAGAGGTAACAACATACTACCTATAGATGGTATTTGCCCTGTGAAAAATGGCAAAATCATTCCTAGTGCTATAAACATTGCACTTAACACCAAATTTTTCACACTATACTTCATAACAATTCACATCCTTTTGTTTTAACATCCTTTTAATATTACCACAGTTACCCCTATAATATCAAGCTTTTTTGTTTGTATATTGAAAATCTGCTTTAAGGTAAAAGGGACGTGTCTATATTAGTGGTATTTTTCTAGGTTATGAAAATCATTAAAACGTAATATAAACATCAAATATTTTAATGAAATTTCTTTGTTAGTCATTATTTATTGCTAAATAACTACTCTAACTGGGCATAACCCTATGCCCTCTATCCCATCTGTATATACATTAGGGAATACTTTTTTCAAGATTTGATATGCTGCATTTACATCTGCATTTATCAATGTACCTTTATTACTCTTGAATAAGCCTCTTTTAATTCTTCTTGACTTGTTATAATTCTCTGTTGTTGGCATTTCATTATCAATAAATGATGTTCCGCTTGTGTAGCTTTCCTCTGTTAAAATAACTTTTATCCCATTATTTTGGGCTTTATACTCCACCATTTCGATAAATCTTTGATGTGGTATTTCTACAAACGACTGGTTCACATTAGAACCCATCTCGCTTTCTCGTTTCCAATCTTTGTTATTACCTATAACTATAACTGAAATATCATTTTCTAGTGCAATATCTATCACTCTTCTACTTGCTTTGTGTATTAGATTTTCCACTTTATTATTTCTTTTTAGTGTTATTTTATCTAGCTTGTTAGTATTATTTACTTTATTCATTTGTTTGCTTACACTTTGATAATGTGCTTTTAGTTTATTATAGTATTTGTTCTCAGATTTTAGACCTTTACCACTTATTATTACAGGTTTCATTCCCGTGTTACTTACTATGGTTGCGAAGTTATCTAAACCTATGTCAATACTTATATATTTGCCGTTATCTAGCCTTTCTTCCACACATTTAATGCTATACACTATTTCAATAATATACACTTGGTTTTTTGGTACTATTCTCACTTGTTGTAACCCATTTTTTACTTTTGTGGGTAGTTTATAACCTCCAAAACACTTAGGAAATTTAATACAGTTATCTAATATGCTACAGTTTTGATTTGTGAAGTAAATATTAAACCTACCTGTTGTCTTTGGCTTATACTGTGGCAAACTTGGCATTCCTGTATATTTATCTTTATTTTTTGACCAGTCTTGAATGCTTGTAAAAAATGACTTCCAATTTTGAGACAACACAATTAAAGTGTGCCATCAATGCTTTGTAGTCTAAACCTTTTGCACAGATAAATTCTAAAAAATCGTATCCAATAGTTTTATGTTCCTTGCCGAAATACGCTAGTGGTTTAAACTTTTTATTTTTTTGCTCTGCAAGTTCCTGCTTTTTGTTGTTATATTCGTCTACTTTTACATTTATTTCTTCTAGGTATTGGTGTTGCTCTATTGAAATTTGTTTATCTTTTGATAACCGAGTTGTTATTAAAAATACTTGTCTTATTATATAATTAGCATAGTTGTATAAATTTTTAGATTTAAATGCATAACCATCTATTAGAGGGAATAAGTCATGTTTTTTACCTATTACGTGTCTTTCTACCCTTGTAACTATAATAACTGCCTCCTCTAGTCTAAACTCTTATCTTTTAACACTTCTTTAATCCTATTAATCTTACGTTTACTATATAATTTCATGCTATAACAATGTAATAAGCTTATTATTTCCTCAAATATTTCTTCACTATCTAATTTAGTTGATCCCACTTCACTCATCACTATTATCTCACAATGAAATTTCTTAAACAAATAAAAAAACAACTCATAACCCACTCTTGATAATCTATCTTTATAGCAAATTACAACCCTTTCAACTTTACCCGTTAATATCTCATCTAACATTAAGAAAAATTCTTTTCTTTTTTCAAAACTTATACCACTTGCCACATCCGAATAAACTCTTGATATACAGAACCCGTTAACGTAACAAAACTGTTTTAACATCTCTATTTGATTTTCTAAATCAGCTTTCTGTTTTGTTGTAGATACTCTAGCATATATAAATGTCTTTCGCTGCACCCCTTTATTAAATATCCTAAACACACTTTCGTCATCATATTCATATCTGCCATTTGGAAGAGTTATTGTTTTAATTGAACCGTTTTTCACATACTTTGTTAATGTTGGACGGGTTATTTGGAGTAACTCTAAAACTTCTTTTGATTTCATATGCTTTAAATCACCTCTTTATCAACATTATAAGTATTTATAAGAATATTGTAAAGAGGTTTTGTTGAAAAATTTAATATTAATTAATATATTTGCTGTTTATTTATCTAATATTTATCCAATTTAGCCAAACCAGCTAAAATATCGTCCATATAGATATTCTTCCCAGGATTGTCGCCTGTTAAAATAAAATGTGCCCATAAAGCCAACTCTTTGCTAATTTTATACAAATCAGGATGAAATAAATCCACGGTTATAACGTTTCCTATTTGCCCAGATCTATCAACGGGTTCCGTATAACTAACATTATCGCCAATAACTTTAATAGTAGACGTATGATAGCCACTAATAGTAATTGGAGTATTTCGATATTCTTCAGGAAACTCCCTAAGCAAGAGCCAAATACTGTATCCTTTTCCCTGACTGATAGAATGGACAGCAGATTGATTAGCAAAAATTCTATCCCACAAGTCAGTACTAACAGTTGTCTGAATTTCAGTAACAGCAACAGCATTTTTAGATACCAGCTGAATATCAGGAATGCTAGTTCTACTTCTAAGCACATTAGTGTGGATTTCTTCCTCAAATAACTTCTTCTGATGCTGAGTATAAGCCACCAAACTGCTATAAGTTGGTAAAGGGCTAACGTCAATGTCATCAGGATTTAGTTGAAAATTAATACCAGCTGCTCTCAATACCGTATTAAGAAGAGCACAAATATTTTTAACAGGATTGTATGTTGGCCGAACAACGCCAAAAGCCGATTTAAAACAAATATCTTTATATAGCAATCGGCATAACTCCTGAGGTATATCAGACGGAGAAATAAAATCACGGCTAATCCTGTTTTTAAGCAAACCTTCGTAATCAATTGTATTCAAATCAACTTTCCACTCATTAGTGGGTATAAATTGATCCAATGTTATTTGCTGCATAGTATTACCTCCTCACAAAGTAATTTTAACCTTTAATAGTTTATCCCAAAAATCCAAAATTAAAACGCTAAAAAGGGGTTCATTGATGATAGGGGGGTACTCTTTTAAATTTAACCTCTAATAGTTTGTCCTAAACGCTAAAAAGGGGTTCCTTGATGATAATAGAAAAGGTGCTCTTATAATTGTAATCCCTACTATTTCTCCAAAAATTTCAAAATAAAAACATAACAATATGGTGTAGTTACCAATTAATTAGTAACTGAGTTAATTCATGGATAAATTGTCAGCAAAAAGTTGTACAATCAAGTAATATCAAAGGATAGAGTAATTTTTAAATGAATAAAATCATGAAATAAATTCAAAAAAAGCCCTTATAATAATTTCCTTAATAACACATAATAAGAAAAATTAATCAAGTGAGGTAGCCGATATGAAAGGAATAATTTTAGCAGGAGGAAGCGGGACCCGCCTATATCCCATTACAAAGGCAGTGTCCAAACAAATTCTCCCAATTTACGACAAACCGATGATATACTACCCATTATCTACGCTAATGTTGGCAGGTATAAAAGATGTGCTAATCATATCAACGCCCCGAGACTTGCCTGTATATGAAGACTTGCTAGGAGACGGAACGCAATTGGGAATGACACTTGCGTATAAAGTTCAACCAGAGCCAAAAGGGTTGGCCCAAGCATTTACTCTGGGCGAGGAATTTATTGGTAATGACAAAGTGGCACTAGTTTTGGGCGACAATGTGTTTTATGGCAAAGGATTTTCGGGAGCATTACGCAGTGCAGCAGCGTTGGAAGACGGTGCAGTAATTTTTGGATATCAAGTTAGCGACCCTACAGCGTATGGTGTTGTTGAGTTTGACAAGGATGGAAACGTGATTTCGTTGGAAGAAAAACCGAAGAAACCAAAGTCTAAGTATGCTATCCCAGGGCTGTATTTTTATGATAATTCAGTGGTGGAAATTGCAAAAACGATTACCCCATCAGCTCGTGGTGAGTTGGAAATCACTGCGGTGAATGACCATTATTTAAAGCTTGGTAAGCTTAAGGTTGAGCTGTTTGGTAGGGGTATGGCGTGGTTGGATACTGGGACTTGCGATGGATTGACTGAGGCGAGTAGTTTTGTTCATGCTGTGCAACATAGGCAGGCGATGTACATTTCTTGTATTGAGGAAATCGCTTATCGCAATGGTTGGATTGATGCCACGCAGCTAAAAGCTTTGGCTGAACCTATGATTAAAACTGAGTATGGTCAATATATGATGGGCTTACTAGATGAGTAGCAGACAGGATTATAAGTTTGTGAAGAAGTAGCAGACTGGATTATAAGTTTGTGAAAAGAGTAGCAGACTGAATTATAGGTTTGTGAAGAAGTAGTGGACTGGATTATAAGTTTGTGAAGAAGTAGCAGACAGGATTATAAGTTTGTGAAAAGAGTAGCAAGATTTATATTGGGCACAAGTTTACTAAATCAGAACTCAGGTTTTATAGAATAGGGCGTAAAACCCACTGCTTTAGCTGTGGGATATAAGCCCCTCATATTCAGTAAGCGTATAGGGAAACTTGTACGTAGACAACGGCTTGACCGTTGCAATATACTACTTGAATTGCTGGAAACCCGTAAAGCTTAACTCACTACAACGTAAAATTGAAATAAATTTAAGCGTGAATGTAGCGAAAGCAGAAAAAAGAAGTTAAGATGACCTATGGTTAAATCCTAAAGGTTATAAACAATCGGCAATCAGCAGGTAAGCTCCGAACAGGAGAAACTTCAACGACTAGACCTCTTGAGGGTCGTACCACGCAAGCTATTGGCGTGGGAAGTGGGTAGCCCCTAACGTGTAATGGCGAGGGAGAAGATATAGTCTGTGCTTGTGCGAAAGCATAAGAAGTTCATAAGAGAACTGCATAGAAAGTAGCGTTTCTATGTGAACGACAACCTCCCGTATAAAGATGCGGTTCTTAAAATTATTAAGTAACTAGTATGTCCCCTTGAAAGTAGTTGGTATTTTATGTTAAAATCTTCCAAGTTAATCTAAGGAGGTGAATAACATGAAATTAACTACTAAATGTGTCATCAAACAACTTTCTAGTTCCGATTATAAGCAATTGAAATATCTAACAAGATTATCTAAAAACTTAGCAAACCAAGCAATATATATGTATAGACAACAATGGTTTACAAACAAAACTTTTTTAATATACAACACAGTATATGACAAACTAAAATACAGTGAAAACTATATTAAATTAGGGACTCACGTAGGGCAACAGACGTTAAAAGTTGTAGACCAAATGTTTAAATCATATAAGTCTTTACGTGAAAAAGCCCTTAAGGGTGAGTATGAGTGGAGTAAAGTTAAGTTACCAAAGTATTTAGATAAAAATGGACATTTTAATTTGTGTATGAGTCAGTTTCCACTAAATGATGGAATATTGACAATTCCACAATCGAAGGAATATGGAAAGACCCATTCAAAGATTTATATCAATTTGCCAGATATATTAAAAGATAGAGTTGTGAAGCAAGTAAAGATAATACCAAGAAATAATGCTAGGATTTTCGAGATGCATGTTGTCTACGAAAAAGAGGCAGTGGACCTCAACCTAAACAAAAATAATGCACTAGCTATTGACTTGGGTATAAACAACTTAATGACTTGTGTTACAAACGCAGGCAAGTCTTTTATAATTGATGGTAGAAAGATAAAATCAATAAACCAGTGGTATAACAAACGAAATGCTAAACTACAACGAATTAAAGATTTGCAAGGGTATAAGCATTATACGAATAAACAACTTAGTAATCTAAGAAAACGGAATAACAGGGTGGATGATTGCCTTCACAAAGCGACTAACGAAGTTATTAATTATTGTATAGAAAACGATATAGGAACATTAATCGTAGGATACAATAAAGGAAGTAAGAAAGACGTGGAGATGGGCAAGAAAACTAATCAGTCATTTGTAAACATACCGTATTTGAGAATACTAGAGTATTTCAAGTATAAGGCTAAACTTGTAGGGATAAAGTTGGTGAAGCAAGAAGAAAGTTATACGAGTAAGGCAAGTGCATTAGATAATGATAAAGTTCCAAAACACAATCCAAAGTCCACAAAGAAACATAGTTTCAGTGGGGTTAGGGTAAAAAGAGGGTTGTACAAAAGTAGGGACGGATATCTAATCAATGCAGACTTGAATGGAGCGATGAACATAATGAGGAAAAGTAGCGTTGTAACTTGCGATTTTGCGGGTTTATACGGTAGAGGCGAACTGGACACGCCTAAGAGAATAAGGGTGGTGTAGGCCATCAAACTTCTTAAAAGTTATTAAATAACTTTGAGAACCCCACTGCTTTAGCCGTGGGAGGTTCAGAGCGATAGAATTTTTACCTTGGGAGCTAATATCAAAAAAGTAGAGCTTCATAGGTGCAAATTTTT
>MDJM01000018.1 GCA_001994995.1 Candidatus Parepulonipiscium sp. PG-Nuni2H_MBin01
AGCACGCTTACTGAACCTCCCATCACTAAAGTGACGGGGTTCTTGGGTAAAGACTACCATTGCAGTCTAATTTACCAAGCTATCCCCATAGTCCCTACGGTTCTAAATATATGTTAAACATCTCAGCCCTTCTTTTAGTATGTTGATTGCAGCATTTATATCCCTGTCATGATTAGTACTGCATTCTGGACATTTCCACTGTCTCACATCTAAATTCTGTACATCTGAGTTTTGATAATTACAAACATTACAAAGTTGTGAACTTGGATAAAATCTATCTATTTTTACTAACTTTCTGTTATGCCATTTTGATTTATATGTTAATCGACTGACAAATCCAGACCAGCTAACGTCAATTATATCTCTCGCCAGTCCGCTATTCTCCAGCATTTCTTCAACATCCAAATCTTCAATACATATAATCCCATAACGTTTAATAAAATAGTTTGATAACTTATTCAAAAAATCTTCCCTTTGGTGTCTAATTTTTGCATGTAATTTAGCAACTTTAATTTTAGCTTTATAACGATTATTGCTACCGATTGGTTTTCTCGATAGCTCCCTTTGTAATTTAGCTAATTTATTTAAGGATTTTGCTAAATACCTGTGATTTTCTATTACTTCACAATCACTTGTCACACAAAAATTTTTGATTCCAAGGTCAATCCCAACGCTTAAGTCTGAACTAGGTAATGGCTCAACTTCAACATCCGTATAGCACAGTGAGATATAATACGCCCCATCCGACTCTTTGGTTATCGTCGCATTTAATATCCTTCCTTGTGGCATATGTTTATCTCTAACTTTTACATTACCTAGTTTTGGCAACACAATATGCGTGTTTTCAAAACGTATATTATTATTAGTAAAGCTAGTTCTATACGAACATTTAGCTTTTTTCTTAGACTTAAATTTTGGAAACTTTGCATTTTTATCGAAAAAGTTCTGATATGCCTTATCCAAATTTATTAGTGAATTTTGAAGTGCAAACTTATCTACTTCCCTAAGCCACTCTAACTCTTGCTTTAGCCCTGTTAATTCTTTACTGCATTTCTTGTAACTAGGACTTTCTTTGTAATCTGCATAAGCTTGCATTGTCTTGCCTAAGAAAAAATTATATACAAATCTTACACAACCAAAAGTTTTATCCATTAAATTTTTTTGAGCTTTATTAGGGTATGCTCTAAATCTATAAGCTTTTTCCACTTCATTCACCACCTTTACCATATAATTACATATACTAATATAAATGTAAAGGCTTTGCTTGTAACTATTTATATAACATAAACCGTAAATCTTTAATAATGGTTGAGGTTGTCGTTCAACGCAAAACGCTACTTTTACGCCAGTTCTCTTATGAACTTCTTATACTTTCATATAAGCACAGACTATATCTTCATCTTCATCATTACATGTTAAGCGTCACCCACTTCCACTACCAATAGCTTGTAGTGTACTTCCCTCAAGAGGAATAGTCGTTGAAGTTTACCTTTCGGTCTTACCTGCTGATTGCCCATTGTTTAGACACTTAGGTTTTAACCACGGTCGCAATAAAATGCTCCTTATGCCATCTAACTAATTTTTTCTGCTTTCGCAACGTTCACACTGTAACCATTTAAGGTTATATGTTGTAGTTTAGTTAGCTTTAGGGGTTTCCAGCAATTCAAGTGATATTGGACGGCTCTTGTGTCCGCCTCTACATGCACATTTCTGTACATGCTGACTATACGAGGTTACTTACTCACGACTGAAGTCACGAGTTTGCGTAACCTATTTAATCAAAGTCAAAAATTCCTTCCTTATTAATATACTCTGATTTCGCGATACATTTAAAACCGGCTATATTATCTATATTGCGTCTAGCGTGCGCTGCTAAGCTATATAGCTTATTTAACCTATCATCGCCTTCTATTACAAGTTGCTTACGTGCTGCATCAATGGAACACATTAGCAAATATGAAGCCGATGTAGTTTGTAGCAAATTAATAGTTGCTCTCACTTTATCTTTACTTATTAACCCTTCATTATGAAACAGCGCAGAAGCTTGAGTTAATGCACCGCCGGTTTTATGCATACTAGTAGTTACCAAATCGGCTCCTAACCTAGTGGCACTAAGTGGTGTGCTTTTACAAAATCCAAAATGTGCTCCATGCGCTTGGTCCACTAATACTGGCAAACCTAATTTGTGGCAAAATTTTATAATCTCTTCTAAATCAGACGTTACGCCAAAGTACGTAGGATGCAGTATTAGCAACGCTTTAACATCCTGATTTAAATCCAGAGCATGTTTAATCGCTTTTAACGTAATACCATTTGCAATCCCTAAATTATCATCAAGCTCACTACTTACAAACACTGGCTTAGCACCAGCTAATATCAATGCATTAATCGCTGACTTATGCACATTACGTGGCATCAAAATCTTATCACCATTATTAATAGCGCTCATAACCATATACTGAATGCCCGAAGTGGAACCGTTAACTAGCATAAAAGCGTTATCGCAGCCGTATGCATCAGCTAGCAACTCCTCAGCTTCCTTAATAATAGTATGCGGATGCGACAGATTATCTACAAAAGGGGAAGAGTTAATGTCCATCTTAAGGACTAACTCTCCCCATAACTCCTGCAGCTGTGGTAAGCCATTACCCATCTTGTGCCCAGGGACATCAAAACAGGTAACATCTTTTAGTGCATAATTGTAAACACCTTCAAGCAAAGGAGTTTTATAGTGATTAATCATCAATTTTGAACATGGCATTGGCAACATTCGTTCCGTAGAATATTTCATCCATTTCCTTTTTAACTTTTTTAGTAATTTCATTGCGCGTCCCTGGGTGCAATTCTTCTTTCGTGTATCCAAACAAATAATTGTCCAAATCAAAAGCTTTAAGTTTGCATTTCGTATGAAAAATATTCTCAGGATACACATTTACATCAATCATATTATACAAAACCTTAACATCATCTGGAATATAATTTTGTATAGAGTTGATTTCATGGTCAATAAACATCTTTTTGCCTGTAATGTCACGCGTAAAACCTCTGACACGATAGTCTAGCGTCATCATGTCAGCATCAAAACTATGGATTAAATAGTTTAAGGCTTTAAGAGGAGAAATCTCCCCACAAGTAGAAACGTCAATATCTGCTCTAAACGTACTTATCCCCTCATATGGGTGATACTCAGGATAAGTATGTACTGTGATATGACTCTTGTCTAAATGCGCCAGTACAATATTTGGAACAGGTCCAGGCGAAGCACTCTGTACTTCTAAACTATGCTTTTGCTCGTCAACAGGTCCTTCTGAGACGAGAATTGTAACACTTGCCCCTTGAGGGTCATAATCTTGTTTAGCAACATTTAAGATATTCGCCCCAATTATTTCTGTTACGGTGGTTAAGATTTGAGTAAGCCTATCAGCATTATACTGCTCATCAATATACTCAATATAAGCAGTTCTATCTGCTTCTGTACGCGTGTAACAAATATCATACATGTTAAAACTTAAAGTTTTTGTTAAGTTATTAAATCCATGTAGCTTGAATTTCGTATCCAACGTCTTGCTCCTTTCAATGTGTCCGAATTATTTGTAATCGACGTTATTTAGGATAATTATCTCGTCAATTATTTTAAACACATTTACAATTATAGTTAAAAATCGGGCAAATGTAAATAAGAATATTAATATATCCTTATGTTATTATACTGTACAACTTTCTAATAATTATCCTTGAATTTTTGGACGTATTAAAGGTATACTTCATGATATTATATAAGAAAGCAGTGTGACTCATGGAAGATAAAATTTTTGAATTAGAAACTATTCATTTAGCGTCTGTAATAGACTTTTTGTTAACAGAAATCCGCAGTACTACCGCGTTACTTAGTTCTCACAAAGATAGTTTAGTGGAGATAAGAAAAGAGATGTGGGAGGAGGGAATGAGTGCGCTAGATGATGTGGAGCGCAACATTGATATAAATCAGTATTTAAATATGGAAGCTATAGAAACATCAAAATATAAAAACAAGCTAGAAAACTTAGATAAGTATCAGAAAATGAAAAGCTCGCCTTACTTTGGCCGTGTGGATTTTGAAGAAGATGAGGTTGAAAAGGTTTATATTGGTTACCATAATTTAATGGATGATGAGACTTATGATGTGTTAGTTTATGATTGGCGCGCGCCTATTTCTAGCGTATTTTATAATGCTGACTTAGGAAAGGCTAGCTATGAAGCGCCGTGTGGAGTAATTGAGGGGCAAATTTTGCTAAAGCGGCAATATCATATTGAAAAAGGAAAGTTAAAGTTTTATTTTGATGCGAGTACTACTATTACAGATAACATATTAAAAGAAGCGCTTGGTAAAAACGTTTCGGATAAAATGAGAAATATAGTTGAGACTCTACAGCAGGAGCAAAATAATATAATTAGAAATAAGAAAAATGATATGCTTATTGTGCAGGGCGTGGCAGGAAGTGGAAAAACGTCTATCGCTATGCATAGAGTAGCTTTTCTTTTATATAATACTAGAGGCGAAGAAGGTTTATCGCACAATGATATGTTAATAATTTCGCCTAATAGTTTGTTTGGCGATTATATATCTGGTGTGTTACCGGAGCTTGGTGAAAAGAATGTTAAAAGTAGTACGTTAGAAGATTTGTATCATGCTGAGTTAAGAGGGAATATGGAAACGCGTAATAGACAGCTTGAATTAATGCTGAGCAGTAAACATAGAGATAGAATTAGGCGTGATATAACGTTTAAGGGTTCTAATGAATTTGTAACTATACTAGAACGGTATTTAGAATGGCTTGAAGAATATGGGATGGAGTTTGATGATATAGTGTATAACGACATTCTTGTAATGGAATCTGACGAAATATTAGCACATTTTATGGATAATCAAATAGGGATGTCAGTGGCTAAGAGATTAGCTAGAATTGAAAATATAGTTGTGCAGAGAATTAAGCCGTTAGAAAAAGACTTAGTTGTGCAGATTGAAAAGCAACTTGTGCAAGAAGGTGGTTATGATTATGAAGAGAATAAGGAAGCTAACCGCCGAGTGGATGAGCTAAGAATTAAGTTTATGGCACAGCTTACTAAATACACGCGCAATAACTATATGCAAATCTATATCAATTTAGTGAAAGACTTTAACGAATTTAAAAAATACGCGCAAGGAATTAATCTGCCAAACGCTATACAATCAATGCTACGATTTACGTATAAGCGGTTGATTAACGGTAATGTTAGTTATGAAGATGGTTCTGTGCTGCTGTATATAAAATTAAAGCTAGATGATAGCAAGAAATTTTCGCAATATAAGCAAGTGCTAATTGATGAGGCGCAAGATTATCATCCTATTCATTATCATATTTTTAAAATGCTATTTAAAAGATGTCAATATACTATGTTAGGCGACTATGGACAAACTATTGAAAAGGATAGTAACGATTCAGTATATGACGATGCAATTAAAATACTAAACCCACAAAATCCATTGCGAATAAATTTAACGAAAAGTTATAGGTCATCTTATGAAATCAATAAGTTTATTACGAAATTTAGAGATGACGCACAAGTGACTTTAGCATTTGAGAGAAATGAAACAGAACCTGAAGTGTTGGGATTTGCGGCTGAACAAGATTTGCATAATGAATTGGTAAGACGAGTTGAAATGTATAGTCATGAATTTGCTAAAATAGCAGTTCTATGTAAAGACAAAGCACAAGTGAAAGATTTAAAGGTCAAATTGGGACGAGTGTTAAAAGCACAATATATATTGCTAGATGATGCAATTTTAAAAGAACCTATAACTGTAATGCCAACGTATATGGCTAAAGGTTTAGAGTATGATGTAGTTATAGCGTATGATGTTAGCGATAGGCATTATAACAATGTGTTTGATAAGCAGCTGCTATATATTGCTTGTAGCCGAGCGCTGCATAGATTAGATGTGCTGTATTTGGGCAAATGTTCTAGATTTCTATAGCAAGCGAAAAGGGTAATTTCACAATACGAATTACCCTTTTTTATATTGCGCTAAATTTTACGCAAAAAAAAATAGGACAATATAGCTATTGACTTTGCCCTATTCAAATAAATTTATTCATGCGCATTCACCACATTATACGCGCAAGTGTATTGTGCCATCTGATAAGCAATCTGAGCAGAACTGCGCTGGTCAGAGCTATGAATTCCTTTTTTGCTAGCAGTACTTTCAACTGGAGTAACAGGAGTGAACATTTCCTCTAACTCTTTTTTAAACTTCTCATCTGTTGTTGTTTTTTTGGTAATCGGCATTTGATTGCTGGCTAAAATTGCAAAAATATTCTCTATCATAATAAACACCTCCTAAAATAACTAAAAATTACCATTTATTAACTATATTCTATTTATCGTCTTAATTACAACTTGTCTAAACTAGATTTTTGTCAAAATATTATATAAAGTTTAGTTTGAAAATTTAGTTATAAGGTATTTAAGTATAAAATTACGGTAAACAACTTGAACAAATTTCAGGATAATTATGGTAAATTATTTACATAATCATACTGTATACTATAATATTCACTACCCCTCCATGTTGTTACAATTCTTAAACAATTATTGAACAATTCTTGTTGCACACTAAAAAAAGCTACTGAAAAAATATCAGCAGCTTTTTTGTTATTGTTGAATTAAACCATCCGTTAAATACTTTATAACTTGTGAAGCTATAATTAAACCTGAGACAGACGGAACAAATGCAACAGATGCAGGTGGTTGCCTCTTTGTTATAGTAGGTGTAGCAGCATTCTCATCAACTGGTAAAGGCAATGGCTTTAAAGGTAATTCCGTTGAATACACAACCTTAAGTTTTTTAACTCCTCTTTTCTTAAGCTCATGGCGCATAACCTTTGCAAGTGGACAAACGCTAGTTTTATATATATCCGTAACCTCAAGCTTAGTTGGGTCTAGCTTATTAGCAGCGCCCATTGCACTTATGATAGGCACATTTAACTGCCCACATCGCACTACCAAATCTATTTTCGATGTCACCGTATCTATTGCATCCACAACGTAATCATAATCTGCGCTTAATAAACTATCTATAGTCTCACTATTGCATAGCGTTTTATAAGTTGTAACTTTTATATTCGGATTAATAGACAATACCCGTTCTTTCATAACTTCAACTTTAGCTTGACCTACTGTATTGTGAGTAGCATGGATTTGACGGTTAATGTTAGATATACAAATGTTGTCACTATCAATTAAAACTAGATGACCAACTCCAGTTCGTGCTAGAGCCTCAACTGTATACGAGCCAACTCCTCCAATTCCAAATACTGCAACTGTAGAATGCGCCAATTTATCTACTGCTGTCTTGCCTAATAACATTTCTGTTCGCGTTAATGCTGTAAGCATAAGAAATCCTCCTTCTGAAATTGCATGTTAAATGCTCAATTTAACAATAGAATATCATTTGGATATAAACATTGCAAGCTACAATAAAAAAGGATATTCTTATAGAATATCCCACTAAAACTATTTACTAACATATAACGCTTGGCTTTGAAGAACCATAGAACTAGTCTGTGTACTATATGAAAAAATACTTTCAATATAGCCAAGAACGTCTTCAGGATAAATGCCAATTACTTTTTGCACCGTAACTAACAGGTAATTGCCAGAACCCGAGTATTCGAGGAACTTAATATCATGTAATTTAGAAACATAACCTTGGCGCGAATTTCTACACCAGCCATTGCGTAAATATAATCTATCTAAAGTTTGCTTAGGCATAGTACTTATATCCAAATGATATGTATTACCAATAGATGTAGCAATCACAACTTTATAATTTTCATGATATGATACACTGCCAGTAAACTCTTGGTTAAAAAAGTCGCTACTAAAAATAAGACGAGGGTAACCGTTGCTAAATGTATAAATAAAAGCAGAAATTGTATCAGCAGAAGGGTCGTTATCAATAGTTACCACAATATCCTTATAAGCTGAATTACCAAAGTCAATTAAATTTAAAGTAGGACTCCAACCAACCTTTTGCGTAAAGTCTCCAAGTGGTATAGCATTCTCATTGCCAACTTGAATGGCCAAATTGGTATAAGCGTTATCTGTATCAGCAATAGGATGTTCGCCAGTTAAACTAACCTCATCATCATCGGGATTGCTATTAACATTACCTACCACAGTAAAAATAGCTTCTGCAGCAGTCGTATCAATAGTGCTGCTATTATCGTGGTCTTTATCATAACCATAATCTTTATCCTTGCTATCATCTTTAGTTATATATGATTTAATAGCGTTAACAAATTTAGCTACAGTCTGCTTAACTCGTTTTAACGTACCTGCATATTCTTTATCATCAACAATTCCCATAACAGTAGCTTCATCCTGGTCCTCAGGGATAAAGTCATCAACAGTAAGGTCATCATGGTTATCGTAAAACCAATCATCATAAACGTAAATAGTATTTAACAACTGCAACCAATTTGCACCCTCTTTTTGCGTTTGCTCTTTAACATAAGCTACATTCCACGTAGAATCAACCTTATTAAGCATAACCCAATAGCGTTTTCCATTACTTTGTAAAGAAACAATAATTTCAGCAATACCGTCACCATCAACATCTGTTATTAAAAAATCTGCGCGCCTTGGTAATTTGTTCATAGGATTAAGCTCAAAGTCTTGTGGAACAAAGCCCTCGATTAAGTTTTCAAAAGAATTTATCATATAATAAACCTCCGATTTTAAATACTTTTTCTTTTTAAGTTTATGAAATTGTATTTAAATTAAGAATTAGTCCTATAAACTTTATATTATTATATATAGTTTAAGACTATAGACAGATTCCTCATTATTAAGGAAATAATAAATGTTATATTTAACTGGAAAAGGCAAGAATTCTCCCACCTCTTTAGGTGGTGAGAGGAATTGCCTATAAATATATCTTGACATTATAAATTATTCTTATTATAATCAGTATATCAAGATGAAAGGTAACAATTCCAATGATTTTAGACAGTAATAAACATTCAGTATTTAGCTTGAATTATCATCTAATATTAGTCATTAAGTATAGACGGCAAGTATTGAATGATGATATTTCAACTAGACTTAAAGA
>MDJM01000019.1 GCA_001994995.1 Candidatus Parepulonipiscium sp. PG-Nuni2H_MBin01
CCTGAATACAAATGAATACAAACGTCTTATACTCCAAATAGGGGGTGCGTTTGTAAGTTATTGTAGAACTAAAGATTCCTTTTGTCAAGGTATTTTTAAAAAATTTACGGGTAATTCATCTCACCACCTATAGAGGTGGGAGAATTCTTACTCTTTTTAGTTAAAAACAGGGGGGTACTGTAATGAAAATTAAACTAGCTGATTCAAAACTACTTATACTAGTAGCGATTTTTATATTTATTATAAGCCTTATGACTATTAGGTCAATTAATAGGATTGATGATAATGCTGCTGAATTTATCAGCAATTTGCAAGCTGAGGATGTGACTATCCAGTTTAACTCAGTTATGGAATTACTTAAAGATACGGCGGACGCTATGGGTAATGATAAGGACACTATTGAGGCCATACAACATATTACACAACATGGTTTTACCGATGAGAGTTTGCAAACTCTGACCGATACTTTACACAACTTTACTTACATTATGTCAAACCTTAGCTATATGAATTCGATAGCTATTTATGGCGTAGAACAAGAGTTTATTATATCTGATACAGAATTTATTGAAGATTTTACGTTAGAAGAGCGAGCATGGTATACTCCAGAGCTTATGGAGATTGATAGCGTAGTTATTACAGATGTTTATGGAAACACACGAGATGGAGATTTGCTATGGTCAGCAATTAAACGAATTGAAGACCCAGATACTAACGAAACTATAGCTTTTGTGTTAGTTAACATATATCTACAAGACTTGATTGCGCAGTTAGAAGCTGATTTTAGAGTTGCTGACTTAGATATTTTTATTGAATATGGTGATGGTAACTGCATCTATGACTTTAACAATATTTTATATACTACTGACCAGCCTATTGATTACGATGAACTGCTTGCTGATAAAAATGTTAACATTTCGCGTTATGACTTACCTTACGGCGGTGATGTTAGTATTGTTATGGTTATTGACTTAGATAGTATTAAGGCTAATGAGTTTGTGGCTAAAAATAGTCAATTTGTTATTTGGAGAATACTTAGCTTAACGCTTACTATTACTACTGTTATTATTTTGGCGCTAACACTACTGCTTAGACCAGTATTTACAGCTGTAGGTAGTTTAGTTCACATAATTGATGAACTGGGAGAGGAGTATCCGCAGAATAAATTAGGAATTAGCCAGGTGGCTACTATGGCTACTTTTGTTGAACAAAGCTTGCCTAAAAAAATTAAGTATTTAATTTACTACGATGAATTAACAGGGCTGCCAAATAGGAAAATGTTTAAGCTGCTGTATAAAAATTATTCAGCTAGTACTGAACCTTTTGTTGTTATGTTACTAGATATTAAAAATTTCAAAGGAATTAACGATACGAGCGGTGAAGAAATTGGGGATAAAGTTTTAATTGAGATTGGGACGTTGCTTACACAAGCGGTTGTGGGGCGCGGTGGTAATGTTATCCGATATTCTGGGGATGAATTTATTATATTAGCACCACATGAGCAATTAGATAATAATGTTGGAGAATTTTTTGAAAATGAGATTTTGCCGAAGTTTGAATGGCCATTACTTTTTGGAGATCATAAGCCTATTAATATTGAATTTAACTCTGTGGCAGTGATTAACCCTATACACTGCGGTACTGAGGAAGATATGATTACGAAAATTTATGTTATGTTAAGAAAATGCAAATTATTAAATACTACTAGGCTGTACCTATTTAACAATGATGTTTATTCTATATATGTTAATGAAGAACGTATTAAAGAAACGCTAAAAAGCGCGATTGAAAATAATGAATTTGTTGTTAACTACCAACCTATTGTTAATAGCGATAAAGTGGTGTGTAAAGGTGAAGCGCTTATACGATGGTTTAGTAAGGATTTAGGTTTTGTGCCACCGGATAAATTTATTTATTTAGCGGAACAGACTAGACTTATTATTGACCTTGGGAACTGGATTATTGAGCGAGTGGCTAAGGATTTGCAAACGCTACAAGCAGAAGGGAGAGACATTCAAGTTTCTATTAACATTTCGCCGATACAAATTATGGAGGATGACTTTGTAGAGAATGCTAAAGCGATTTTGGATAAATACAATATTAATTATAAGCAAATATGTTTTGAAATTACGGAATCGATACTTATTGAAGAGCGAGGTGTTGTTAAAGAAAATATTAAGGCGCTACAAAATTTAGGGATTGCTTTAGCGTTGGATGATTTTGGAACAGGATACTCAAGTTTTAGCTATTTAAAAGAATATTCGCTAGATATTATTAAGATTGATAAAATTTTCGTTGATGATGCGTCTGTTAAGGAGTTTGCTATTATTGATGGGATTAATCGTATTTCTAATGCGCTAGGGATGGAGATGGTTGTGGAAGGTATTGAGACTGCGGACCAGTTTGAGGAGCTTAAGAGATTTGGGCTTATTCAAGGTTATTATTTCTCACGACCTGTTGTATGGGAAGAATTTAGAAAGTTGTTATAAGCAAAAAAAAGAAGCTGAGTATTTGTATCAGCTTCTTTTTTTTTGTTCTTGGGCTTAGATTGGGTAAAATAGGGCGCGTTGCTAGGTAGCTCGTAGATACTAGGCTTGTAACTAGGAACGAGTCTACTTGGCTTCGCTAGCACGTTTATTATTCTACTATAGAATTTAAACTAGGTCAAGCCTAAAATGCATATTAAGACGAGTTTTTGAATATTTTTTTAAAATAAGATAAGTTATCAGACTGTAGACGATTAATTTTAGCTATGTAAATCTAAAATATAATTTATAACTATTTGTCAACAAACTGGTTATTTAGATACTGAAGACGTAAATTTTAAGGCTGAGGGGACTTGGCTAAAGACGGTAAAGAAAAGAACCAAATGTAAAGATAAGGAGAGATTATAATGTTTGAATCGTATATTGAAAGCAAAAAAGAAGTGCTACGTATAGTAGATGAAGTGACAAATAATCCAGCTATAGATAAGAAGGTTTTGGAAAACTCTAGGATTGAGCAAGATGTGAATAATTTAAAGAATGGTGAGTTTAAAATTGCTCTTATTGCGCCTTTTAGTGCTGGGAAATCGACTTTTATTAATTCGTTAATTGGGCAGGATTTATTATCTATGGAAATTACGGCTGAGACTTCTGTTATAACTAAGGTTAAGTATGCGACTGATATTAAGCTTGAGATTAAGCATAGGAATGGACAGTTGGAGCATATACCAGCGGCGGGGATGCCAAGCATTACGGTTAGTGAGCTTAAGGCTATTTTGGAGAGTAAGACTACGGTTAAGGGAGATAATACTGAGGATAATATTGAGGAGGTTAAGGTGTATTATCCGATTGAGATGTGTAAGGATAAGGTTGAGATTGTGGATACGCCGGGGTTGTTTGCAAGGCATGAGAAGCATAAGGATATTACGACTAATATAATGCCGAGTGTGAACGCGGTTATATTTATGATTGACCCGGAGTCTGTTGGGCAAGTGCATTTTACGGAGATTATACAAAATTATGTGCGTAATGCGGATAAGTCTAGTATGGAAAGAGATGGTAAGCATATCTTTTTTGTGATTAATAAAATAGACAAGTTCGACAAGAAGGACATACAAAAAGCGCGTATTGAGCTTGAGAAGGTGTTAGCAGATATTATTCCTGACCCGCAGATATATGAGGTATCAGCGTATTATGCTATGCTTGGTAAGATGTATATGGCTAAAACTATGGCGCTTGAGGATATTAGAAAGGATAGAAAGGTTATTATTCCTAATCCGGAGGAGCCAGAGTATCCGCTTTCTGGCAAGGAGATTACGGCTAGACATATTCCAGTTATTTTGGAGGAGAGTAAGATTAGAGAGCTGGAGAATGGTTTGGAGAAGTATTTGGAGGTTAAGAATGAGTATTTGATTACTAATGTTGCTAGTAAGTTGTCTACGGTTATTGAGCAGTCTATAATACAGAAGATGACGGAGCTTGAGAATATTAAGACGCTAACGCAGCAGGAGAAGCAGAGGTTTAGTTTACAAATTCAGAATTTGCAAGAGGAGATTAAAGAGATTGAGCATATTGAGAAGCGAAGGATTTTTGCTAGTGTGGATAAAAGGATTATAGGAACTAGTAGCGGAGATGGCTTTGTGGAGGAGATTTTGGATAAGTTGGACTCTACTATTATTAAGCAGACGCAGAAGCTTGAGACTAGTCTTAGAAAGGAATGGGCTGAGCAGCAGATTGGTTTGGATAAGGATAATGCGGAGAGTATTGTGCAAGGTTTGATTACGACAGCTGAGAATGGTATTGAGCTTATGAGTAAGGATTTGGTTAAAACGAGTTTTACGGATTTTAAAAATGAGCTGGAATGTGTTTTTTTGGATATTCCGATGTATATGGAGAATTTAAAAGATAGAGTAGAGCAGGCGGAGATATCATTTGCGGGTAAAACGTTTGGTAATATGGATAACTATAAGTTAGATAATATACAAGAAAGTATAAATAGTATTGTGGATAATGAGTTTAGCGTAACTATTATGGAGATTTCAGACACTGTAAGTTCTAATATTTCACAGGCGTATGAGGATAATGAGACTGTGACTGAGAAGCGGGGTATGTGGTATAGTGTTAAGAAGTTTTTTACGGGTAATCGAGAATATGATAGACAGTTTGATTTGCATGGTTTTAAAAATCAGGTTGCTTTTATTGTGGATGATATTATTAAAAGCATATCGGCGCAGTGTAGCGAGGTTGGGATTAAAATAGGTACGGCGCTGCAAACACCGATTATTAATATTAATGATGAGCTACATAAGGAGGTGGAGGCAGTTATATTTGCGTTAATTAAGAATAAGACTGACTTGCTAAATAAGGTTCTAAGTAATATGCAAAAGTCGGATGAGGAAAATGAGCAGACGGTGCAGTTGTTAAATGAGGAGTTACATTTACTAAAGCAGTTAAAAAATGAGACAAATTGTTGTAATATAGGACAGGCGGTGTAGAAATATGGATTTTAAGCAAGTTAAACCATCGATGGATAAGATTTATTCTAGGTATGCTAATAAGATTTCTGGGATGACGCAGTTTAGTAATGCGCAGGAGTTGTTAAAGTTGGAAGTGGTGGAAGTGAATAATCAGTTGGAGCGTATTCGGATTGATTTAAAGCAAATGGTGGAGGATGATTTACTTAGGTTGTATAAGATGGACCAGGTTAATGAGATGACTAAAGATATGTTTCCGCCGATACAGGTAAGTCAGTTGCATGTGGATGAGAGTGAAGTGATTAAAATAATCCAGTCGCAGGCGGAGGAAATTCCAGCGGCTACTCCACAGGTGCAGAATAAGGCTAAGGGATTTGCGAAAGGAACGATAACGCCAATAGGAGCTGTTAGCGGTGTGTTAGTGGGAGCTGCGATAGGAAAGGTGGCATCGGTGGGTGTTGTGACTGGAGCGGTTGCTGGGGCGGTTGCTGGAGGTATTGGAGGGATGGGTGTTAGTATGTTGATGCCGCATGAGGAGCCGGTGGCTTCTTATACTCCTATGGTGGAGCGCCGTTTTGACAATTATGCATTTGAGCGGATAATGAACCAGCGTAAGATTGATGTGGAGGGTTCTGTGTGTGCGTATATTAATAGGGTGGAAGCAAGGTATAATTCCCTATCGTGGGGCGCGTAAAATAAATTATAGGTGGTGGAAAATATGCGAAATTATTTGGAAAACCAACGTAGGAATATATTTGTGTATATAGCAAAGAGCATTAGCAGTAATACTCGGCTTTCTAACAGTTCTAATTTGGAGCTTAAGTTTAGGAATTATTTTGCGTCGTTAAAAACAGAGATTTTCTATGACATTGACCCAATGTTAAAAACTATGGGCTATAAGGTTAATAATCGTAAGGAGATAGAAGATAAGATTGAGTCTAGTTTAGTAAAAAAGATATTAGCAATTCAGTCGCCATTGAATAAAGCGGATTTGATTAAAGAGGTTGAAGAGGTGGAGACGTTAGCTATTGAAATTGTGGGGTATCAGAAGAGGTTGATTGAGGAGATTGAAAAGTCGAGTAAGCGTAA
The DNA here is from genome assembly GCA_001994995.1 of Candidatus Parepulonipiscium sp. PG-Nuni2H_MBin01. Lineage (GTDB taxonomy): Bacteria > Bacillota > Clostridia > Lachnospirales > Cellulosilyticaceae > Parepulonipiscium > Parepulonipiscium primum. Next base: position 6,047 of record MDJM01000019.1, read on the forward strand.
GTTGTATGAGCAACAGTATTTGGAAAAGTGTATTTTAGAGAATTATAAGAAAATTGATACGTTAACTACTAAGATTGAGGCATATTTAAATAAAAATTTTTCGGTGCATATTAAGAGAAGTATGATAGAAAGTTTTACTGATGGGGAATGCGTGTCTATAAATTCGCCAAATGCTATTAATCATAAGCAAGCGCGCAAGATGGTTTTTGCCAAGGATTATTCGGGGGCTAAAAGGTATGTAAGACAAGTTATTATTACGCATAAAAGAGAGGTTAATGAAACGGGGCAGAAATGGGAAGTGGAGTATGCGACTAGGCAGATTAAGCAATATGCGGATAATTTTATTAATGTATTTGTTAAGCACCTATGCGATGAGTTACCTAAGTTGCCAGCGGATTGTAGCCGAGTTAGTGTGTTGTATGAGGTTAGACCGAGTGATGTTGTAGCAAATGAGGTTAGACCGACTGAAACTGTAAAGCCAGTAAGGTTTAATGAGCCGACTAGTTTTACTGCTAAATGTACGGATATTAAGTTTGCTTCTCACGTTTTAGTTAAGTTGCAGCAAAATGGTATTACTCCGCTTGAGGTGGAACATTGTATTAAGTTTGGCCAAATGGTGGAAAGTAATGAGTCGCAATATACTGTTGTTAGAAATGAGAAAATCAGATGCGTAGGAACGGTGTGGCAAGGGGATTTTTGGCTTGTGGAGGTTTGTTATCAAGCTGAAGATATAGCAGAAGTTTATAGTTATGAAAATCCGATTAATGCGAATTGGATACGAGACGAAGAAGATATGTTGGAAGCGGAGATAACGGCTAGAGTGTGATTTTATTTTGTATTGGAACAGAAAGGAGTGCTTTTTTTTTATGGATTGTGTATATTGCAAAGGTAACATTAGTGTATGTATTACCGATTATACTGTGATTTTAAAAGATTGCGTTATTCTAATTAAAGATATTCCTTCACAAAAGTGTGATTTATGCGGCGAAACGTTTTTTTCGTTTAACGTTGCAACTAAATTAGACGTTATAGTAAATCATGAAAAAGTTAATTCTAATAGAATGACTGAAGTTGTGTATAGTTAAAATAAAAGTGAGCTGCGCTATGCATCTCACTTTTTTTATGGCTATTGTTTCGGCAGTTTTTTAATAGGTGGCTTACGATAACGTATCCAAATGTATGCAATTGCGGCATTTATTAGAAAAGCGGCTATGACCGCGATTATTACGGTGTCTATTTCGCTTTCACTTTCCATTTCCATATCAGCACTAACAGGATTTACGATAGTTTTATCTATTGCAGGAATTGTTGAGTCGTATATTAGCACTACTTTATTAGGTAGCACAGAATCTTTAAACATTTCTGCCCATAGCACTTGAGAGCCTTCAAAATAAATTGTAACGATAGGACATTCTTCAAAAGCAGTGTCACTTATGGAGCTTACGCGAGAAGGAATGTAAACAGAACTTAGCGCTACACTTTTTGAAAAAGCTAAATCTTCGATTGTTGCTATGCTGTCTGGGATTATTATGCTTGTTAGTTTAGTGCAGTTACTAAATGTGGATTCACATAGCACAGTTAAATTGTTGGATAGAGCAACACTAGTAAGCAGTTCGCACTGTGCAAATGCTTCTTCGCCTAAGGTGATTATGGAGTCGGGTAATACTATAGCAGTTAATGCAGTATTCTTAAATGCAGCAGCGCCTATTTCTACTATGCTGGAAGGTAGTGTAATATGTTCTAATGATGAGCAGTTTTCAAATGCGTTGTTATCTATCGTTCTAATGCTATTAGGTAACGTTACAGTTTTTAGCCTAATGCAATCTTTAAACATGCTAACACCAACGTTTAACACGCTATTAGGTAATTCTATTTCACTTAATCTAGTGCAACCGAAAAACACAGCATCGCCTAGAGATGTAACACCGTATGAAATTGAAATGTTTTCTAGGGAAGTGCAGTTTGCGAATACTCTATCGCCAATTGTATGAACGCTAGATGGTATAGTAATAGAGGTTAAGTTTACACAATTGCGGAACGTGCGGTTTCCAATGAATTGCAATGTGCTAGGAAGTGTGATTGCAACTAGATCATCATCTTCAAAAACTCCAGTGGCGTTTGAGTTGAGTTTCCGGTTCTGCAGAGGAGACCCAGGTTGCGGGGTCTGAG
>MDJM01000020.1 GCA_001994995.1 Candidatus Parepulonipiscium sp. PG-Nuni2H_MBin01
GATATGTATTCGCCTTGGATATCTTTAATCCCTTCTGAAACTGCGATTACTATAATCCGATGTTGCTTTTGAATTTCTATTACATCCTCTACAAACTTATTTAAACAAAAAGGTATTTCAGGCAAATAAATCAAATGCGGAGCTGCGCAGTAATTTGTTCTAGCTAAGGAAGCAGCAGCAGTTAACCAACCGGCGTTTCGTCCCATAACCTCCACTATAGTAATAGAAGCAAGATTATAAGTGTATGCGTCGTGAGCAATTTCTAAAAATGTAGTGGCGATATACTTAGCGGCACTGCCATAACCCGGCGTATAATCTGTTAGTGGCAAATCATTATCTATAGTCTTAGGTATACCTAGTATTTTTATGTCTGGCGGAGCAACTTTTGATAACTTAAGCACAGTGTCCATAGAGTCATTTCCCCCGATATAGAACATTGTAGTTATATTATGTTTTTTAAATATGTTAAAAACTTTATCATACACTTGTTGTGAATTAGGCAATTTATATCGGCAAGAGCCTAAATACATTGCAGGCGTGTGAGTTAGTTCATTGATAAACTTATCATTATTAAGCGCGCTTAAGTTGGTTATATTACCGTTTAGCAACCCTTCAATGCCATAAAGCATGCCATATACATTTTTAAAACTTCGACTAGCAATTATTCCAGCTAAAGATGCATTTATGGCAACAGTAGGACCACCAGACTGACCGACTATGCAGTTTTCTTGTTTCATTACTAAATCCCTCCAATTAGTTGTTTTATATTAATCATACTAGAAAACAAAATATTAGGCAAGTCATTCGGCCTATTAATTGATATGTATATTTATTCTTCATTTAGCATATTTATTAATCAGAGTTGATTTTTTCTAACAATAGCGCTATACTTATTGTATACAATATTTTAGGAGGATGTTTAATATGAAAGTTTATATAGATGGAAGTTATGGTACTACAGGACTTGCGCTTAAAGATAGGCTGAGTCAAATTGCTGAATATGAGATTGTGGAGCTGCCTTATGATGATAGAAAAGATTTGCAGGCTAGAATTAATGCCGCTAACACAGCAGACATTGCGGTTACATGTTTGCCAAATGAGGCTAGCAAAGAAATTGAGCCTTTTATTAAAGTTCCGTTAATTGATACTTCTACTGAATTTAGAACTAACTGGACGTATGGTTTGGCAGAGATAGGTTTGGCGGATGAAATCCAAGCATCTGATAGAATTGCAAACCCAGGTTGTCATGCTACAGGGTTTATAGTTTTAGTTACACCATTAAGAGAGCTTGGCATTATTAAGGAAGATACTGCCTTAAGTTGCAACTCGATTACTGGCTATAGCGGTGGTGGAAATAAGATGATTGCTGAATATACGGCATCTGATAGAGCGGATGAATATAAGTTTCCTAGACCATATGCACTAGATCTTAATCATAAGCATTTACCTGAGATGGTTAAATGGGCGGATTTAAAGCATAACCCAAACTTTATGCCTATGGTGGCGGATAACTATTCTGGCATGTGTGTTAGCGTACCTGTGTCGTTAAAAGGTAGTAAATATAGTGCTAATGATATAGTTAAAGAGTATAAAAAATTTTATAAATATTCGCCATTAATATTTGTGCGCGAGTTAAACGAAAACAGTGGGTTTTTAAATCCATTTTATAAAGAGGGTAAAGATAGCCTTGATATTATTGTCTGTGGCAATGATAATGAAGTAATACTATATGCGCTTTTTGATAATCTAGGAAAAGGTGCATCTGGTTCGGTCATACAGTGCTTAAACATAAAAGCTGGGTATGAAGAGACGTTAGGTCTTAATATATAACAAAGAGGTGGGTATATTATGTTTATTGAAGGTGGAATTGCAGCACCACAAGGGTTTGTAGCAGGGGCTGTTCATTGTGGAATTAGAAAAAATACTAATAAGAAAGACTTAGCAGTTATATATTCAGTGCGTAAATGTAACGCCGCAGCAGTGTATACACAAAATGTGGTAGTTGGAGCGCCGATTAAAGTAACTAAGGAGCATTTAGTTGATGGGCAGGCTCAGCTTATAATTTGCAACAGTGGAAATGCAAACACTTGTAATGCTGATGGTGTTGATATTGCTAATAAAATGTGCGAGTTAATTGCTGATAAATTTAAGGTAGAACAACAAGATGTGATTATTGCAAGTACAGGTGTAATTGGAGAGCCGTTAGATATTAATAAAATTTCAGATGGAATAGAACGTATAAAGTTGCATAAAGACAGCGCGGTGGAAGCTGCTGAAGCTATTATGACAACTGACATTGTAATTAAGGAGATGGCTACTACGTTTGAAATTAACGGTAATACATGTACAGTGGGGTCTATAGCAAAAGGTTCTGGAATGATATGCATAAACATGGCGACTATGCTTGGTTTTATTACTACAGATGTAGCTATTACTAGCGAAATGCTTCAGCTGGCATTAGTGAAATCAGTAGAGCCAACTTACAATATGGTAAGTGTAGACGGCGACACATCTACTAATGATATGGTTGCTATTATGGCTAATGGGATGGCTAATAACCCTATTATAGATAAGGAAGATGAAAATTTCGATAAATTTGTGGAAGCTTTAACTGCAATTAACTTGGACTTAGCTAGAAAGATTGCTCGCGATGGTGAAGGTGCTAGTAAATTATTAGTGGTAAACGTTAATGGAGCTAAAACTAAGCCAGATGCGGCAAAGCTTGCTAAAACTGTAGTTAACTCAAGCTTAGTGAAAACTGCTATGTATGGTAATGATGCTAACTGGGGTAGAATTTTATGCGCACTTGGCTATGCTGGCGTGGCATTTGACCCGACTCAAGTGGGCGTGACTTTTAAAAGCACTCATGGCGAAATTACGATTTGCGAAAATGGCTCGTCTGTACAATTTGATGAATCAGTAGCTACACATGTGCTTAACGATGAGGAAATTGTTATTCATGTGGAGCTAAACGAAGGTAATGAATGCGCTACAGCTTTTGGTTGCGATTTAACCGAAAAGTATGTAGAAATCAATGGCTCATACCGTTCGTAAATTAAGTCTATAACAATACAGGGAGCTGATTTATATGGTAACTATATTAACAGAAGCATTGTCTTACATCGAGAAATATATTGGTAAGACTATAGTAATTAAATATGGTGGTAACGCAATGTTATCACCAGAACTTAAGCAGTCGATTGTATCGGATATTGTGCTGCTTCATAAGATTGGCGTTAAAGTCGTTCTTGTTCATGGTGGCGGTCCTGATATTAACGACTTATTTGCTAAATTGGGCAAAACTAGCACTTTTATTGATGGGCTTAGATATACAGATGATGATGATATAGATTATATTCAAATGGTTCTATGTGGTAAAACTAATAAAGAATTAGTAAGCTTAATTGGCAAAGCTGGTGCTAAAGCAGTTGGTATATCAGGTCTAGATGCACAGTTAACACATGCTGTAAAGTTAGAGAAATATGGGAATGTAGGAGAAATCACACATGTTGACCCTAGCATTGTTAAAGATTTGCTTGAAAAAAATTATCTGCCAGTTGTATCATCTGTTGCATATTCTAATGAAGGAAGTCTTAATATAAACGCTGATTTATTTGCTGCTAAGCTTAGCATAGTACTAAGAGCGGACCATTTTATGTTGCTTACAGATGTAAAGGGAGTTATGCGTGACCCTAAAGATGAAGATACACTTATTTCTTCTATTAAAGTATCACAAGTTCCACAGCTTATTAAAGAAGGAATTATTTCGGGTGGTATGATACCAAAAGTAGACTGTTGCACGCTCGCAGTTCGTAATGGAGTTAAGCAAACTAGTATACAGCAAGGTACTCAGAAGCATTCAATATTGTTAGAACTACTTTCAGACGAAGGTAGCGGAACATTATTTTATTAAAGTTTAGAGAGGAAAATATATTATGTTAATGAACACATATGCAAAGCCTAAACTAACATTTGTAAAAGGAGATAAATGCGTTGTCTATACAGAAGATGGCGATGCTTACACAGATTTTACTAGTGGCATTGGCGTTAGTTGCTTAGGTTATAACAATGAAGGAATTGGTGAGGCTATGGCTAGCCAAGTAAGTTTAATGCATTTGTCTAACTTATATAACACTAAGCAAGATAAAATATTAGCACAAACTTTATGCGAAAAGACTGGTCTTACTAACGTTTTTTTTGGAAACAGTGGTGCAGAGGCTAATGAAGGTGCTATTAAAATTGCTAGAAAATATAGTTATGATAAATATGGAGAAGGCCGTTTTGAAATTATTACGCTGACAAACTCATTTCACGGTAGAACAATTACTACGCTAAAAGCTACTGGACAAGATGCTTTTCATAAATACTTCTTACCATTCCCAGATGGATTTGTATACGCAGCAGCTAACGATATAGCAGATGTTAAATCTAAAATTAGCGATAAGACATGTGCTATTATGATTGAATTTGTGCAAGGAGAAGGCGGAGTTTTGCCGTTAGATAAACAATTTGTTAGTGAAATTAAACAGCTATGTGAAGCGCAAGATATTCTACTAATTGCTGATGAGGTGCAAACTGGCGTAGGTAGAACCGGAAAGTTCTGCGCATTTATGCATTATAACGTTGTGCCAGACGTTATTACATTGGCTAAAGGATTAGGCGGCGGTATACCAATTGGTGCTGTAATATCAGGTGAAAAGTGTAAAGATACATTTGGACTATCTGACCACGGTAGCACTTTCGGTGGAAATCCTCTATGCTGTTGTGTAGCTAATTCGGTTATGGCGCAACTTACGCCACAAAGATTAGCTGATGTTAGTGCTAATGGAGAATATTTTTTGGCGCAGTTAAACAGCATTGATAGTAAATATATAAAAGCAGTACGAGGCATCGGTCTTATGATTGGCGTTGAGTTAGTAGATATTAAAAATGCTGATGTTAAAGATAAATGTTTAGAAAAAGGTATGTTAATATTAACAGCAGGAAATAATACATTAAGATTTTTGCCACCGTTAATTATTACTAAAGCTGATATAGATAAATTAATTGAAGTGCTTAAACAAATATTAGATAATTAGAAAGGTTATGCTAAATGAAAAATCTATTTAAATTATTAGACTTAACAAAAGAAGAAATTATTGACATTTTGGACTTAGCGGAACAGCTAAAATATGAGCGAAAACACAATATAAGCCATAAAGTGTTAGATGGACAAAAAATAGGAATGATATTTGAAAAGGCTTCTACACGTACTAGAGTATCGTTTGAAGTTGGAATTACAGAACTTGGTGCTACTGCGTTATTTCTATCTAGCGCTGATTTGCAAATCGGTCGCGGAGAGCCAATTCAAGATACTGCTAGAGTGCTCGGTAGATATTTAGATGGTATTATGATTAGAACGTTTAAACAAGAAACTGTAGAGAAATTAGCTGACTTCGCAGCAATTCCTGTAATCAATGGGCTTACAGACTTCTCTCATCCATGTCAAATACTTGCTGACTTAATGACTGTTAGAGAATATAAAACTAGCTTTGATGGACTTAAGCTGGCATACGTTGGCGATGGAAATAACATATGTAACAGCCTTGTAGTAGGAGCGTTAAAAGTTGGGATGCAAGTATCTGTTGCTATACCAACTGGCTATGAACCAGATGAGCGCGTATTGGAGTTTGCTAAACAATATGACTGCTTTGAAATGACTACTAAGCCAGAAATTGCGGTTAAAAACGCTGATGTAATTGTAACGGATGTATGGACTAGTATGGGTCAAGAAGCTGAAACTAAAGCGAGAGAGCAAGCTTTTAAAGGATATTGTTTAACTACAGAGCTATTAGAAGCAGCTAATAAAGACTATATGGTATTACACTGTTTGCCTGCACATAGAGAAGAAGAAATATCGACGCAAGTGTTTGAAGACAATGCAAAATATATATTTGAAGAAGCTGAAAATCGATTACATGCACAAAAAGCTGTAATGGTAAAGTTGTTTAAAAAATAATTTGTTAGTTAAAAATTTTTAAGTACAACCGGGTGCAGCCGTAATAAGGTTGTACTTTTTTTGTGCTATTTTTTTTTGTTAAAAATTTTTTTGCTAAATCTAAAATCCAAAATCTTACTTTTTTAGTTTAGCATAGCTAAATTGTGTTGTTTATGTGTGGTGTGAGTGAGGATTAAGGAGAATTTGCAATAATAATTTTGTACAAAATATCATATAGAACTTTAGCTTATTTTATGGTAGAGTAGTGCATGTAAAGAAATAGTGACATAATTAATATATTAGGGGGAAAAAGAACATGAAAACAGAACTGAAGAAATTTGGGGTATTAGCGATTATGTGTATGTCGCCAACTTTGATTATGGCAACCGAAGTGGTAGAAGAAGCAGTAGTAGAAGCAATTGTTGAAGAAGTAGCACAAGATGTTGTTGTACATAGGCCAGATATTAACTTAATAATAAATGACCAAGTTGTAAACCCAATTGTAAACCCGGTGCAAGTTAATGATGTTACATTAATACCTGTAAGAACTGTGGCGGAGCATTTAGGAGCTAGCATAGATTGGTTAGCTGAAACGCAAACTATTATGTTGCAAAAAGGTGGTACTACAATTGAACTGTGGTTTGGCAACACTACTGCAAAAGTTAACGGTCAATCGATGCAACTTAGCACCGCGCCAGTGGAAATTTACGGCCAAGCTATGATTCCGCTAAGATTTGTATCAGACGCGCTTAACGTTGTGGCAGATTGGGATGTGCAAACGTCTACAATATTGATTAACTCATCCACCGACTCACTTGAGTTAGTAAGAAAGCCTACAAATAACTATGATTTCTCAAATCTGCTATACTACAAAGACCCAGTTTCTAGCTTGATATTTACACAGTTAACGCAAAATGACATAGCGTATTCACAAGTAGGAATTCCTAATGTAGAAACTGCATATTTACTAAAAGGAGAAGGCATTGAAGCTTATTTATATACACATATGTTAGACCACACAATGGCAGTAACAGGCATAGATTTATTTAACGGCTGTAACTATAGAAACGTAATTGTAGGGCAAACTACTGTGCAAGACGCAATTGCAATGTTAGGAACGCCAACATCTGTGGGCATATCAGATAGAACAGGAACGTATGGAGCATTTTATAATGGAGGATATATGAAGTTGTATGTAGAAGGAGATAGCGCAAACGCAGCATCAACAGTTTATGAAATATATATGGAATTTGCACCGTACTTATAGGCCGATAACGGCCTTTTTTTTATGCTAAAAATTTTTGTAGCACGACCACCGGACGGAGTCTCTTGGACTGATGCACCATGCTTATAGGCCGATAGTGGCCTTTTTTTTATGTTTAAAAACAAGTAATTAACAATAAATTTATTGAATAAATATAAAATATAGAAATTTTTTGCGCAACTTAACCGTTTTAACTGGAGAGAGGCGGGGGACATCATGATAACATTTATTGATAATCTTTACGAAGTGCTTTGTATAGGTAATTTATTTTTTATCCCAATATTAATATATAATATGTGGAAGCTAATCCTTGTGCCAAATGAGAAAGACTATAAAGACTGGGGAGTGTGGAGATTTTACCCTGTGTCATACTATGTGAAATATGAATTAGATGGAAGAGCAAAGTATTATGTGAGATATAAAACGGTAATAGGAAACTATTCGTTTATCTTAAGCAGACAAAGCATTGAAACCGCACAAGCTTTAATTAAAAAAAACGTACCTCTCGAACGTAGAGTGTTAGTTAAAGTAAACGCAGAAAAAATTTATACAGTTATCAAGGCGGATACAACACAAAAGGAATATTTTGAACAAGTGAAGTCGATTTTTGTAAACTGGATTATGGTATCTACTAGTTGGATAATAATTACTGCAATAATATCACTAGGCTACTGGTTATAAGCGATGGAACGACTTTATTAGGCCTATATTTTGCACAATTGTGTATTGTTTGTGAATTTTTTTAGTAAACTATTGACTTTTTTGTAATAAATGGTACTATAGTAGGTGAACTATTTTTTTTTTTGAAATGTGAACACATGATTCTAATATGATACTAATGTGTCTAAAATGAAAACATGAGTAAAAAAGAAAAACATTAATTGTACTTGTATAAACGAAAGGAGATTTTTATTGTGAATAAAAAATTACGTAAAGAATTAGCATTGTTATTGTCTGCGAGTATGGTGTTAGGTCATTCTAGTGTATTTGCCACAACTTTCAGTAGTGAATATATATCTGGAACACTTATAGGCCCTATAACAGCAACAACTAGCAGTGGGATAATTCTAGAAGATGATACAGATAATGATACAGATAATGATACAGATAATGATACAGATAATACTGGGGAAAATAATACAGATAGTGGTGGCAGTAGTGGAAGCGGAGCTACATGGTCATCAAGCAGTGATTATTTAGAGGAAAATTCTAGTAATGGAGAGTGGAGTTTGACTACTGGAACTGGAGGTACCATTGTTTCTGGTGTGGATGGTGCGCAAGATGCTGCTTTAATGGTAGTCGCAAATGCTAGTTCTACTAGCAACTCATATACGTTTACTACGCCTATAACGGGTGATAGAGTAAATATATCATATAGAGTTAAAGTAGAGGATACTACTGATTTTGCAGGAGGACTTAAGCTATATTATAAACCAGATAGCAGTCATAATGAAGCAGTTAGATTACAACATGAAGAGGATAGACTTAGATACCAGGATTCAAATGGTAGTTATACAGATTTTAGTGAAAAATTTGTTATAGGTGATTGGTATGATATTAGACTTGAATTATCAATTGGGGATGATGATAAAGTTTATGCTGATTTGTATGTTAATGACATCAAATTTAATAGTGGACCGCTTGAAGGTTTGTTGGACCCGATTATAGATTCTCAAATTTCTATATCTAGACTTAACTTTTTTACGGACGGTAATACAGCAGGAACATATTATTATGATAGCATTTCAGTTACAACAGGAGACGCTGTAGTAGAACCAGAAGTTGAAGTTGAAGGAACAAAAAAACCAGTATCGGAGCATTCAGAAGCTATGACGGCGGAGTTAACTAATTGGAAGTTGCAGTTACCTGAATCCGACCCTACTAAACCTGATAGCATATTAGAAGTTTTTCCAACTAGATTAGAGGCTTACCATTATGATTATAACACTTGGGCTACGGATAATAATGAAGAGCCATTATTACCATTAGATGCGGGTTATTATAGTGACTATATGTATTATGATGAGTCTGATGGGTCTATTGTATTTTATAGTCCTGTAAGTGGATATAAAACACCAAACACTAGCTATACACGCTCTGAACTGCGCGAAATGATTGGTGATTCTATTGAAGTTAACTGGGAATTTAGTGGTGAACATGTGCTTTCTACGTCTCAAAGTGTAACTGAGGTGCCTTCAACAGGCAAGGTAGTTACTTCGCAAATTCATGCTACAGACCATGACGCAGGATACGCTCCGGCTTTAATTAAAGTTCAATATGAAGGTGGTAGCGATAGCTCTTCTGGAAAAGTCGCAATTTTGTTTAAAACTGATACAGAAGGAACGTCTGATTATAAAGTTTATTTTGATGAGAATATCGCGCTTGGGCAAGAGTTCTCGACTGAAATTAAATTAGTAGATGGAATAGCGTTTGTTACACTATCGACTAATGGGGTATCACAAATGTTTGAGTATGACTTTGTTGGAATTGACCCTGGATGGGTAGAAGGAGATTACTTAAACTACTTTAAAGTAGGGAATTACGTGCAAGATAGTGATGATTCTACTGGTAATGAAGCTGCTGAGGTTAGAATGTACTCGTTAAGCACTTCTCATCCTGATGAAGTTACTCTAGTTCCATTAACAGATATTTCGTTTAGCTCCAACTCATTTAAAATGGCGGTGGGAGATACTACAACGCTTAGTCCAATATTAGCACCTATGGACACTACTCAAAGAAGCGTTACATACTCTGTTAAAGGAGATGATGGAATTGTCAGTGTTACAGATGACGGACAATTAACTGCTTTACAAACGGGAGTTGTAACTATCGTAGCAACTAGCGTGGATAATCCAAATATCCAAGCTGAGTATGGAATTGAAGTGTTAACGTCTATTATTCCAGATGCGCAGTTTGTGACACAGTGGGATTTTGATAACTTAACTAGCTTTAGCGATGATTCTACAATTAGTACAACTAGCGCTTCTACAGCGGATGTAACTGTATCATTAGTTGCTGAAGGTGATGGACAAATCGCAACTGTATTAGATGAGTCTGAATCAAATACTGGTAAAGTTGTATTAAGCTTTGAGCCACAAACTGAAACTACTACTATTGAATTTGATGTTAGAATAGATGAGATGAATACTAGACAATACGGCGGAAGTAATGCGCGTGGTTCGTATATGTATATGTACTTATATAACGAAGTAGAAAGTAGCTCGGATGCGCACTTTGCAATTAGAACTGGCTCTGATTATGACAGCAGTACAGATGTTATTTCAAATCATCACTGGGATTTAACTACTGCGTTTACTAATGCTTCTATGAATGAGGATGATTCTAAATTTACTATAGGTGAGTGGCAAACTATTACGGTTATTACTACGCCTAATAATAATACTTCGCTAGCAAACACTACTGATATTTATGTAGATGGAGTGCAGATAGGTGAAAAATTAGCTTCGCCATATCCACAAGATGCAATTAGTAAAGTGGGATTTGTAACAGGCTCACAAGAGTTAATAGAATTTAGCATTGATAACGTTAGCGTAACAACAGGAGCGGTAGTTCCGGGCGAAACTACGGAGCCTAGTGAGCCAGATGAACCTGAGAGCGAGACTGCTATTACTATTAAAGATGATAACTTGGCAGCAGCTTTGCAATCTCTTGGGCTAACTTTTGATGGTAATAAAATAGAAGCAACTGAACTGCAAAGGTTAGCAACTTTTAAAGCGCAAAATCAAGGTATTCAATACTTAGATGGATTAGAATATGCTACTTCGTTAACTTCGCTTGACTTAAATTTAAATAACATTAGTAATATGAGGTTGCTAAACTCATTGAATAAATTGACTTACTTAAACTTAAGCAACAATAATATCAATGTGTTAGACCTAAGTGGATTTGGTGCGTTAGATGAAGTGGTGATTAGCGGAAATAACATTAAAAAAGTGATTTTATCAAATGCAAGAAACACGTCTTCAATTACTTCTCTAGATTTATCTAATAACTTACTAGGGCAAGACTTGACTGCTGATGACTTAGCGTTATTACAACTGGAATATACAGATGAGGAAATAGCAGCTATGAATGTGGCAGATGTTTTAAGTGGATTAGCTAGTTTTAGCAATTTACTTACGCTTAACTTAAGTAATAACCCAGATTTGGATACGTTAGAAGGAACACAATACTTAGAGAGCTTAATTGAGTTAGATATAACACAAACAGCGATTACACAAGTTACACCGATTGAAGAGTTAACTACGCTAGTTATTTTAAAGGCTGATGCTGACTTAGTTGTGACTGATGAGTTTTTGGAATCTTTAGTTAAGTTAACGGAAAACAAAGATGAATCTGACGCTACGCTTAATTTAAAGGTGGATTATTCTAATACGGACTTAACTGAGACTGAAGTGGAAGAGGCGATTTTACAAGCACAGTTAGATGATAAAGTAAACGTAGGTACAGTAGATGATGAAGATAATGAAGATGAAGAAGATGATGAAGTAGAAGAAGATAATGATGACGATGAGGAAACTTCAGGTCCTACAATAAATTATGACGGTAGCAACGCTTACACTGTATATAGAGGCAACTCATTTACGCTTGGGTCAGTTACATCGCCAGATGCAGCGAAAATAGATACTGTAATTACTTTAAACGGCAGTGTTGTGGAATCTGTAAATACTAATGTTTTAGGGACGTATACTATAACGTATACAGCAACTGGAGATGATGGGTCAACATCAACTTTAGTAATAACAATTACAGTTATAGAACAATCTACTTATTCATATAACTTAGACAACATTATTAATTTATCATATGCAACGGCATCAACAATATCATCTGGAACTGCTGACGACGATGAAGACGAAGATGATGATGAGGATGAAGACGAAGAAGATTATGTAGATGAAGATGATGATGACGATAATGAAACAATAGTAGATTTAACACCAATAACATCCACAAATATATCGCGCGTGTTTACGGATGTGCCACTAACAGCATGGTACTATAGCGACGTAGCAACCGTATATACACAAGGATTAATGATGGGAGTGACTGACACTGCATTTGAGCCATCATCAACAGCGACAAGGGCGCAGCTAGCTACTATACTGCATAGGATGGCAGGTAATCCAAGAGTGATATTAATTAATGACTTTGTGGATGTACCAAATGGAGCGTGGTATGAGTCGGCTGTAAACTGGGCTGTGTACGCAGGAATATACGCTGGATTTGAGGATGGAACATTTAAACCATCGGCGGATATTACTAGAGAGCAACTGGCAGTGGTAATGTATAACTACGCTAGTTACGAAGGTTTAGACGTTTCGCAAACTGCTTCGCTATATAGCTTTGTAGATTATAATAGCGTATCTAGCTGGGCTAAACCAGCTGTGGAATGGGCAGTGGCAAATAACATAATTGGTGGAAAGACTGGAGCATTGCTGGACCCTAAAGGTACAGCTACTAGAGCTGAGATTGCAGCGATTATCAATAGATTTATAAATTACGCACAATAATTTTGGGGCTACTTAGGTGGCCCTTTTTTTGTTGGCTTATTTTTGGGGGCTTAAATAATGTTTGGCTTAAATAAGATTTTGTTCAAACGAGGTTTAGTTTAAACGAGATTTTGTTTAAATTACGGACAAATTGGGTTAACAATTTATTCTATTTTTTTTTGCGAAAACCAACAAATGCGCGTGTTGTGTCGGAAAAAAGTCAAATTATCTGTATAGGTAATTTAAACTAATATTTATATGTCTATATGTCCATTTTGTTGAATTTAAATATAACTATTGACTTTTGCACAAAAAATGGTAATATAATATGTATAATTATCTAGGCATAGGACATATACGTCCGTTGTCTTTTTATCTTTTGTTTAATATGAAAGGAGATTTTATTGTGAATCCAAGATTACGTAAAGAATTAGCTAAATTGATGTCTGTAAGTATGATGTTAGGTTCTTTTGTACCTGTGTACGGCTACACAAGTTCTACAGCACCGGGGGTAATTCGCTCAACTTCAGCAACATCGGCAACTACTACTAGTGCGATTGGTATTGAAGATGACTTAAACAACTGGTCAGACGTTAATAATATAGTGCAACATCCATCTGTTGATGGCTCGGCTTATACTCACTACGTTGTAAAAACAACTTCAGGAGCTATACTTACTTCTTACGAACTCGCGCCTGCTATTAGCGCTGATAATATTACCGTTGCATATTCTATGATGTCAGATAGCACTACTAATGTGGGTGGTATTAGGCTTTATAATGATGATACGGTGCTAGGTGAGGTGGAGTTTTCTGGTGCTGACTTTAATGCGAACCAGTGGATGGATGTGGAGCTTGTTTACACTACGGATAATGATGATAACGTAGTTATTGATATGTTTGTGGATGGTACTGCTGTTAGTACTACATATGGCGCTAGTGATGTTATTCTGGTAGCTAATAAAATTGAATTCTTTAATAGTCCTAGCACTAGTGGCGCTTTTTATTATGATAAGGTAAGTGTTTCTGGTAGCGATAATGAGCTACTAAGTGCTGCTTCAGCTAATACTGTAGGCGAAATTGTGTTTTTTGATGATTTTTCAGCCACTGAATTAAGTTCTGATTGGACTCGCCAAAATACTAGTAATGGGACTGTGCAAATTGAAGATGGAGCTTTGAATATCAATCATACTGTATCAGGTTCAAGCGCACCAAAGGCTTATGTTATTTTTGATGAGCAGTCTAGCCAATTTGGTATTGAATTTGATTTTACTATGATTAATGATGCTAGTCCGGATGGAACTACTAAATCTACTTTATCTTGTGCTTTTGGTACGATGATTGGTTCTACTAATATTACTAGTTCTAGTAGTGAAGCTCTTAGATTTAAATCTAACTATACTATTTCTGGTGATGATATAACTAGCAGAGCTTTTACTTATACTGATGCTGGTTCTACTTCTACTGTTAATAACATTTCTTATGAGCTTGGTAAGACTTATACTATTGCTTTTGTAACTGACCCAGTTACTCAGCTTACTAATATTTATATTGATGGCGAGCTGTTAGTTAAGGACGCTGCTTATAAAACTACCTATTCTGAAGCAACTGTAGTTGATAGATTTATTTTCCAAGCTGACTCTAGTGGCGCTGTAAATTATACTATTGATAATTTTATGGTATGGACTGGTGATTACTCTGATAAACCAGGTGATTCTGAGGAAGGCGAAGGTTCTGGAGATGATACTACGGAGCCTGAAGTTAGTACAGGCGGATTTTTTGAAGAAGATTTCTCTAATTGGACAGCAAGTAATAGTGGTGAAATAATATCTCATCCATTTACATCAGAAGGCTATGTTGCTACTATTTCTGGGATTAGTACATCGAGTTCTTTTACTTACAGCGATTTTAGTGTAACATCTGAAGATGCGATAACAGTTAGCTTTAAAATGCTAGGCGAAGACTTTGCTAACTTTTCATCTGGTGGTATTAAACTTTATGAGGGTAGTACGGAACTTAGCAGAATAAATTTTAGCACAGGTAGAATTAGATATCGTAATGCTAGCGGAAGTACTGTAACTATAGTTGATACTGCTGATGGTATGCAAGATGATTTATGGTATGATGTTTCATTTATTTTTTATCCATCTGACGATGGCGATGTAATGCTATTTGATGTTTACTTATCAGGTAAACTAATGGGTTCTGGTATTGAAGGTATGGCTAGTAATGTAACGGACGGAAAAATTACTATAGATAGCTTTAGGATGTATAGTGATTCTACTTGTACTGGTGGTACTATTTATTTGGATGAAATTATGGTGCAAGAAGGGAAAGTAATTCCTTCAGAATCGCAGCCAGCTTCACCATATAACTACTTAGAAGAATCTGCTGAAAACTGGACTTTAGCTACTTCTAGCGAGCTAGATGTTAGTCCTTTTAGAGATATGGAAGATGACATTGTTTTATATGCTGGAAAATATAACAATATCTACACAGAGTCTTTTAGTGCTACTGACGCAATTACTATTAACTTTGATGTAGTTTCTGCTGCAACTGAAACTGTAAGTGGCATTGTTACTAATAAAGTTTCTGGCGACGTTATTCTAAATGATAGGACTAATGATATTTTTACATTAACTTTTGATGGTGAAGAGCTTAAAGCTGGTGCGCAAACTTTAGCTACTGGTATTGATGCATTTTACTGGAATGATATTAGTATCGTGTTAAAAGAGTCTGGCGCAGACGTTTACTTAAATGGTGAAAAAGTCGGTGATAACTTATCTACTTCGGCTACTTCTGTAGGTTTTGAGACTATTAATTTTAAATCGTCTAATTCTTACGAGTCTGATTTTATCTTTAATGATATAACAGTTAGAACTACTGAGGTTATCCCATCTGCTGGAGAGCCAGTTAAAGCTTATTACCCAGATCAAGAAACTGATAAACCTGATATTTCGCACTATCTAAAAACTATAGAAGCTATGGGCACTCTTGATGCTGCTTATCCGGAGCCTAATATATATAACTCTGGTTTGGATGGATATGAAATTGTGGGGCCTGAAGTTGTTGCTGGGGCTACGACTCATAATGTTCAAGATGCTTTAGATGCAGCAGGAGTTGCTGATGGTGAAGATGTTACAGACGTTGTACAATCTTTAATTGATAACGCTGAATATGGTGATACTGTATACTTCCCACAAGGTACTTATAACTTTATTACTACTGCGACTAATGCAATTACTTTAAAAGATGGAGTAAGTTTAATTGGAGAGGGCGAAGACCAATCAATATTAAAAATTAGCAATACTAGCTCTGCTACTAGTGCATACTTTATTCGTGGAACTGGAGTAACTAACTTAGCTATTAAAGATTTGACGCTAACATCAGCTTATTACGGTGATTATTCTGATTCATCTATTTATGCTCAGCTTGGTACTAATACTACTAGAGAGGGCAATATGTCGCATGGTATTTACCTAGATAGAAATACATCGACTGGCCAGCCATGTCAGTATATTGAAATTGAAAATGTTACGGTTGAGATATTTAAAACAATGGCGATTGCTCTTAGAAACACTCAAGATGTGAGAGTTAAAGGTTGTACAGTTCAATACCCTACTGATGTAGCAGGTGGAGGAGCTGGATATGGAGTTACTGTTCAGGGGACTGCTGATACTGATAACTGGGGTCAACCTTATGACTCTATGAATAATATTGTGGAGGATTGTACTCTAATTGGGCTTAGACATGGTATTTTACTTCAATATTATACTCACAATAACTTAGTTATCAACAATAAGCTTGTTGGTATGGGCTATGGTGCTATCGATTTACATGGTGAAGATGAATACTTAAATGAGATTGCTTTTAACTACGTTGCTGATACTCACTGGGGCGGCGGTATAGAGCTTGGTAACTCGGGTGCTGGTCATGACTTAGCTGGACCTCTTAACTTCGTTCATAATAACACTGTTGATGGTGGTCTTAGAGGTATTGATATTGAGTTTGGAACACCTGATACTATTGTACAAAACAATACCGTAAAAAATATCTCTAATACTAATAATACTAGCGATAGTAACGGAGCTGCTATAAGAATTAGAAATGCAGAGAGAACTTCTGTTAGCGGTAATACTTTTACTGATAATGTAACTGGAATACTATTTGATACTGACAGCGGATATAGCTGGGGTGACTTATCTGACTGGGGTGCAGGAACGCCGTTCCAATCAGATGTATTTGATAATACTGTTTCAGGCAATGGTACAGATTATATCTTAACAGCAGGTAACGAAAATACAGTTTTAGGGCAAACTGCTGATGGTACTATAGTAGTAGAGAAAAGTGCTAATGCGCATCTTGTAGCTTTAGAACCTGCTGAGGCTGAGTTTACTACTGCATTTATCCCTTATATTACAGACTATACTATTTTTGTGCCAGGTAATGAATTAACGTTAACACCACATGCATCTGCAAGTAACGTTGGCAAAATCGTGATTAATGGTGCTGAAGTTCCAAACGGCGAGTCAATTATTCTAACTGATACTAAAGTTGACATCGTAGTAACTTCAGAAGATGGCGCTAACACTAAGACTTATTCTATAGCGGCAACATATGCAGCAGGTGATGATTACGTTCCAGTACAAAACGTACAATTACAAGGCTCTGAACCTACTATACCGAATAATGATAGTTACCAATTAGAAGTATCAGTGCTACCTACTAACGCAACTAATCAAAAACTTATTTGGGAAATTATTGATGGTAATGATATTATGTCAATTGACCAAAATGGTTTATTAACACCTTTAACAGGAGCGGGAGATGTTGTAGTTAGAGCTACTAGCGATGAGTCTGAAAGCATGTATGCTGAGTTTACTGTTACTGTAATAGAAGCGCCTACATTACCTGACCATTATGATGAAACTGCTGAGCAACTTAGCGTAGTAGCAGTTACTGATAGTGGCAATGATGGTAACGGTCCTGATAATATTGCTGATGGTGATTTAACTACTCGTTGGTCTAATAACGAAAAACCAGGCTACGTAGCACTTGAATTAGCTGACAGCGCTGAAATTGCGCACGTTAAAGTTGCTTGGAATAGCGGAAATACACGTAAATCATACTTCAATATTTATGTGACTGATACTGCTCCAGATATTGCTAGCGCTGATAATGTGGATACATCAAATTGGAACCTAGTTTACACTGATGAAACTGATGGCTATGCAACTAGCTCGGGCTTAATGACTCTTCCTGAAGCATGTGTATTTGATGAACCTATCGAAGGTAAATATGTAATATATGAAGGCTTGGGTAATGAAGATAGTGCATGGAACTCAGTTTTAGAAATTGAAGTTTATGGTCATGACGGCGAAACTACAACGCCAACGCCAGATGAAGACAAAGATGATGATGCACAAGAAAATGAGATAATCTACTCTACTACTTTTGATACGCTAGACTCTAGCTGGACTACTCAAAATACAAGTTATGATAATGTATCAGCACAAGCAGTTGATGGAGCATTACAAATTGTGGATGAAAACGATGAGCAACAAGTTAAAGCATTTGTAACTTTTGATGCACAAACTGAGCCAGTAACTATTCAGTATGACTTTAGAATAGATACTAACGAATATGCAACTACACTAACTAGCGCATTTGGAAAAAGCTCTATTACATCATCTAGCAACGAAGCATTAAGATTTACAACTACAGGAAGTACAGCAGGAGAGCAACAATTCCGTTATACAAATGGTGTGGATGCTGATGGAGCAACTATTAATGCGGTTATTGACGGTGCAATCGAAATAGACAAATGGTATAATATTGCGTTTACAACCGACCCAACAACTGGCAAAACTGTTATTTATATCGATGGTACACAAGTGGCTGTAAGTGAGTCATATTACAAAGATGGTATAGATGAGATTACTAATTATATATTCCAGACTGGCGGAAGTGCATTTGCGGCATACTCAGTGGATAACTTTATCGTATACACAGGCGAGTTTAATGCAGAAATTTGGGATAATGTAGAGGAAGAGGAAGAAGAAGATACTTCTCACCCAGGATTAATTAAACCATCTGATGTGTTAACCTTAGATGACTGGAAGTTGCAACTGCCTATCGTATCGGGAACAGGAATTCTTGAAATCCAAAAAGACAGCCTAGATGGATATTCTCACAAAGATTACTTCTACTATGATGAGGATATTGAAGGAGTAGTATTCTACTGTCCTGTGGATGGTGGCAAAACAGCTAATACTGTATATTCTAGAACTGAGCTACGTGAAATGATTGGTACTTCTACAGCAGATAACTGGGACTTTGCAGGAACGCATATCTTAAATACGTCACAAAAAGTAACTGAAGTTCCATCAAACGGTAATGTTGTAACATCACAAATTCACTCTATCTATCCAGATGGTAGCAATGGTCCAGCATTAATTAAAGTTCAATATGAAGGTAATGATGAGCGTATTTTAGTTATGTTTAAATCTAGCACAGATGATACTGCTGCTGATGTTAAAATGTACGTTAATGATATTAAACTAGACCAAGTATTTGATACTGAAATTAAACTTATCGATGGATACGGTTATGTAACAGTTACTTCTGAAGGCGTAACAACAGAATTGTCATATGACTTTATGGGAATTGACCCTACATGGGATGATAAATACAATAACTACTTTAAAGCGGGTAACTACATTCAAGACAGCGTGCAAGATGACCCAGATGGTCCAACTGAAGGCGCTACTGTTATTATGTATAGCTTAGAAACTTACCATTCTGATGAAGTAGAAGATGTGAAAATCGAAAGTTTAGACTTTGTACGCTCTGAAATTGAGTTAGCGCTAGGAGACACTACTACGTTACAGCCAGTATTTACACCTGTTGATACGTATAATAAAAAGTTAACGTACACAGTAACGGAAGGTGCAGAAAACGTAGCAGTTGGTATCGACGGAACTATATTGGGACTAAACAAAGGTGAAGCTACTATTTTAGCGACAAGCCAAAGCGATGGGTCTGTGACGGCAGAAATTAAAGTAACAGTAGTAGATGAAGCTGAAGAAGTGGAAGCTGAATTAATAGCATCATGGGACTTTAGCAAAGCTTTATCTGAATACAACGACTTAACGATTTCGGTACCAGATAGCGGAGCTACTGTGGAAATAGTGGATGGTTACTTACAAGTAATTGATGATACTTTACTTGCATCAACATCAGCACTAGCAAGCTTCCCTGAGCAAACTGGAACAACTACAATTTCGTATAAAATAAGACTTGATGAGAATAGAGTTAAAGATGCAGACTCTAATAAACCGCTAAGCTCTGTGATATACGTTGATGTGGCGCATAATGAAAATATGTCTAGTTCTGTAACGCGTGTTAGAAATACGGGTGATTACAATACTGAGACTGAAGGATTAGACAATCAAAGATGGCAAGTTACTAATAACTATTCTGACGTTGATATGAATGAAGATGCGGCGGTTGTAACTAATGATTGGCAAGAATTTACGATTATTACAACACCGAACAACGGAACTGGATTAGCAAATACTACAGACGTTTATATAGATGGTGTTATGGTTGGGTATCAATTGACTGATAACAACGTGGCTGATTCTATTAATAGAGTGAGATTTATGACTGGTACTAAAGACTTAATAGACTTTAGCCTAGATGATGTAAAAGTGTATTCTGGAGCTAAATTGCCTGATAATATTACTAATGCAGCACCAACACAAGTAACTGTGACAGCAGAAACTGAGGAGCTAGTAGTGGGCGATACACTTCAATTGATTGCAGCAGTTTTACCTGCAGACGCTAGCCCAGATGTAACTTATGAAGTTATTGATGGTGACACTGTAGTGGGAGTAAGTAAAAATGGTCTTGTAATAGCAAAAGCAGAAGGAACTGCAACTATTCGAGTAGCAACTAAAGCTGACGAAAGTGTTTACTTTGACTTTGTTATAACAGTAACTGCTGATAGCACTGATGAAGGCGACGGCGACGGAAACGAAGGCGGCGGCAATGAAGGTGGCGGCGATGGTAACGAAGGCGGCGGCAACGAAGGCGGCGGCGATGGAAACGAAGGCGATGGCGACGACGAAGACGACGAAGACGAAGACGAAGACGACGATGAAGACGGCGGTAACGAAGGCGGCGGTAACGAAGGCGGCGGTAATGAAGGCGATGGCGACGACGAAGACGAAGACGACGAAGACGACGGCGATGAAGACGACGATGACAGCAGTTCTGATATAGTAGTAGAAGATGAAGTTAACGATTATATCGAAAGCTTAACTGATGCTGAATTAGACGAATACATTGAAGAATTTGACGTTGTAGTAGGCGAAACTATGACAGATATACTTGATAATGTAGCGGTTGATGAAACTGATGTTAACGCATTTACAGAAATACTAAACCAAACACTTTCTATATTAGAAGCGCTTCAAAACCTTGTTACAGAGATATTTGCTAACATCCCAACACTAGCAAATTCTGATGTAAAAGAAGCTAAAATCGATCCAGACACAGCTAAATTCGGTGAGCGTAAAGGGAACAAAATCCAATATACGTTCTATGTAACAGTAGAATACACTGTAAATGTAAATAGCAGAACTAACGAAACAGCTACAATGGAAATCGGTCCATTTTCAACTTGGGTATCAGTAGATAACACAGCACCTACGTTTAGCGAACAACATGAAGATACGTATTCAATTTTGGTAGGCGATAGCTTTACTCTACCAGTAGTTACTGCGACTGATGCATCTGGTGATGATGTAGAAGTAACTAGTGAAATTACACGTAATGGAACAGTTGTAGATAGCATAGACACTGATACAGCAGGCACTTATATAGTAACTTATACAGCAACTGACGCGGATGGAAATACTGCTGAAACGACTATTACAGTAAGAGTTCTACTTGATGGCAGTATTACTGGTGATTACAATATACCAACATTTAGCTACCCTGATTTAAGTAATAGCAATACTATTGATGATGAAGATGACTCTGATGAAGAAGATGATGACTCTGATGAAGAAGATGACTCTGATGAAGATGATGACTCAGAAGATTTAGAAGAAAATGAAGATGACGTAGATTATGTATCATTAATTAACGTAGAAGAAATATTTACCGATATAAACAAATCAGCTTGGTACTACTCTGATATTGCTTATGTATATTCTCTAGGGTTAATTAAAGGTGTGACTGAAACTGAGTACGAACCAAGCTCTTATGCAACTCGCGCTCAGCTTGCTACTATACTAAACCGCATAGCTGGCAATGTAACAGTTACATCGGGCAACGAATTTACAGACGTAGTAGCAGGAGCATGGTATGAATCAGCGATTAACTGGGCTGTGGCGACTGGGGTTTACAACGGTTATGAGGATGGTACGTTTAGACCAAGCGAAAGCATTACTAGAGAACAGCTGGCTGTGATTATGTTTAACTTTGCAAATTCACAAGGGTATACAACAGCAGCAAACGCATCATTAAATGGATTTACGGATTCAAATGAAGTTGCATCTTGGGCTACAACAGCAGTGCAGTGGACTGTGGCAAATGGAATAATAGGTGGTAAAGACAACAATAGACTTGACCCTAAAGGCGAGGCTACTAGAGCAGAAATTGCAGCTATTATCACTAGATTTTTAAACTAAAAAGGGTAAGAATTCTCCCACCTCTATAGGTGGTGAGATGAATTACCCGTAAATTTCTTAAAAATACCTTGACAAAAGGAATCTTTAGTTCTA
>MDJM01000021.1 GCA_001994995.1 Candidatus Parepulonipiscium sp. PG-Nuni2H_MBin01
TTCTAACTACATCGCTTATTGCTTTTTCTATTTCACTACTCCATTGGTATCAATCCTTTCTTCTAACTACATAGCTTATTGCTTTTTCTATTTCACTACTCCATTGGTATCAATCCCTTCTTCTAACTACATCGCTTATTGCTTTTTCTATTTCACTACTCCATTGGTATCAATCCTTTCTTCTAACTACATAGCTTCCGTCTTTTTCTATTTTAGTGATTCAATGGTATCAATCCTTCCTTCTAACTACATCGCTTCCGTCTTTTTCTGTTTTAGAATCGCATTGGAATCAGTCCTTTCTATTTAGCCGGGAATTATTTATCAAATCATCATAGTCATCAATCCTTTCTATAGTTAGCCGAGGTTTTATTTCCTATTTCATAAGCATCGCTCCCTTCTTTATAAGCCTGAGTTTTATTAATTCATGCATATATATCATCAAATCCTTTCTACTAAGTAAACAGTGTATAGCTTTTTCTATTTTACTACCCCATCGGAATCAGTCCCTTCTTTTAACTGCATAGTTGATTGCTTTTTCTATTTCACTACTCCATTGGAATCAGTCCTTCCTTCTAACTGCATCGTTGATTGCTTTTTCTATTTTAGTAGCACATTGGAATCAATCCTTTCTTCTAATTACATCGCTTACGGCTTTTTCTATTTTAGTAGCACATTGGTATCAATCCTTTCTTTATACAACTACCTTCCGTCGTTGTCTAACTTATCACCTCATAACTGGCAGTATTGCATTTTACAAAATCAACTTATTTCGTTTTTTCTAGTCATCCTCTAATAATGTATAGTTGCTTCGTAAAAAGTCCTACTAATATCGTGCCTATACTATAGCTATCTCTTATAAAAATCAGCTCCTTCATAGTTATGCCGTCTTGGTTGTTATTTGTTGGCTTATAAAAACCATCCCTTTCTTAGTTGTGGCATCTTGGTGGTTATTTGTTGGCTTATACAAATCATCCCTTCTTAGTTATGCCGTCTTAGTTGTTATTCGTTGGCTTATAAAAATCATCCCTTTCTTGGTTATGGCATCTTGGTTGTTATTCGTTGGCTTATAAAAATCATCCCTTCTTGGTTATGCCGTCTTAGTTGTTATTCGTTGGCTTATACAAATCATCCCTTCATAGTTATGACATCTCGTCTGCCGTTCACGTGGCTTTATCTTATAAAAATCAGCTCCTTCTTAGTTATGCCGTCTTGACTGCTGTTATCTTATAAAAACCAGCCCCTTTTTCTCGTCTACCGTTCACATATTTTGGTTGTAATTGTATCTAGTCATTTTTGAATTATGTTTACTAAAATGATGTCATTGTAATGCGAATTATATCAACTCCTTCTTATTTTATGCCTATTCTATAGCTGTCATTGTAATGCTAATTATTATTTAGATATACCCACTTCTTTATAATTATGTCTACTCTATAGGTGTCAAAATATCGTTGTCTACATTTTCCGTCTACTATTGTTGTCTACAAATTGGTGTCTACTATTGTTGTCAAAACATTAGTGTCTACATATAGTTGTCTACAAATTGTTGTCTACATATTGCTGTCAAAACATTGGTGTCTACTTATAGCTGTCTACATATCGTTGTCTACATATAGCTGTCTGCATATAGCTGTCTACATATAGCTGTCTACATATTGCTGTCTACATGCTGCTGTCTACATACTGCCGTCCACATGTCGCTTTCTAGATGTAATTTGTAATACTACCATTCTAGGGCGCTCTAATCTTGCGGCTTGACTGTTTTGGCGATGCAATCACTGTATAATCTTCATTATCGTGGGTGAAATACACCGGTGCCTGCTGCTGTCTCAAATTGTGCTCCATCAATTTCTCTTTAAAAGATAGCACATTATGAGGCTGCTTCCATATTTGTTTATCATAAGATAAGCGTTTCTCAAAGTTAACTACATTATTACGTTTAGCTTTTTTGCGCTTATTAAAAATGTTAAGTTGATTAAAGAGTTTCATTTTCTTATCCTCTATAATCAATTGTGGCTCCTCAAATATCTGCTCTTTAGGAGTATAACGTATCCTTTTTAGCTTCAATTTTGGCGTATTACTATACTTAATTTTAGGGTTCGCCAGCCACTCTTTTCCCCTCGGGCCAAAAATAACATTCGCCTTAGTGCGATTATTACCCTTGCCATCATTACTATTACTAAAGTTAATCGCCCTTGCGGTTATTAACTCATCATCGTAATAATCAACATGCTTTGCTAACTTTGCTCTAAACCTTGGCTTGTCCTTTTGCATGTTTGTGTACTTCTCTGGAAACAGTAACTTTCCTTCTGTCTTTTTTCTATAGAAGATTGCTCCTCTTTTAGTGTTATAGTTTGACTTCGTTACTTCTTTTAATAATGTTGTTTTGTTTGCCGATGCTACTTCATTATTATAATGCTGCTCGTATATTCTCTTATACTGTTGCTTCATTTTCTCGTAACGGTCTTGCTTTTCAAAGTCTACTTCTATAACCTTATGTACATCATTATTAATGATGTTATTTGTTTCTTCCTTAACGTTAGCGCCCTGCGCTTTTACGCTTTTGTCTTTGGTACGAATCTTCTTCTTATTATCTTTTGCCATATATGCAAAACCAGCAGTTATAAGCATGCTTATTCCTACTAGATAGATTATAAATTCCATCCCTACCATCCTCTCAAATGTTGTTTTTTATAAATTTCTATTGACTATTTTCTATAGTATAGAAATCTAAATTATTGGATATGCTAATCTCAAATAGCCCTATCCTAATAATGTTATTATTCGGTTTTAATCTGCTTTAGCTTATTACATACAGTTAATATAAAGCTATAGTAAGGTATCATCTTCTATATAAACTTTTAATTTAAACTTGTTGGTCATAAGCTATGTAACCAGCTGTTGTTGGCTACAACGAAATAGTACCATAGCCAAATTTATTTTACAATCCTAAAGTAAAAACTAATCTCCTTAAAGTGCCTCAATCCTTTGCCAATTATAGGTAAATTCATGGGGGGTAATGTAGTACTTTAACGTACCCTAAAGTAACACTTTAACTTAATTACGGTTAGTTTAAGCTACCTTAATGTATCACTTTAACCTAAAGTAACGCCACTTTAACCCCCACTTTAAGTCACTTTTTACTAACAATTCTACTTTATGTTTTGACACTCTAATTTCGATTTTCGTGTTACAACTTTTTTAAATCTCATATTTTTCTGTAAATTTTTAGTAATTAATTAACTGCATCTCTATTATTTTTACGCACAAAAATAGAGGGAATTTTTTTTGATTTAATCGTACAATCATAAAATTCCCTCTTAGCATGTCGTTCTACTATTTTATCTTACTTTATAACTTTTTTAATAGCTTAGTATTACATCCAAGGAGTAATTAATTTTAATACATCCTCTTTAATCGCTGCAACTTTTGCTTTTGCATCATCTTCACTGTCGCCTTTTACTCCAATATAAAACTTAATTTTTGGCTCCGTTCCAGATGGTCTTACGCATATCCATGCATTGTTATTCATCTCATAATACATTACATTAGACTGTGGCAATTCGATTTTCTCAGTATCACCATTTGCAGTAGTTCTTACGCCAGTTTTATAATCGCGAGTAGCCTCAATCGTATATCCGCCCAAAGTTGTTGGCATTTGTGTACGCAAGTTTTCCATAATGTTTTTGATTTTACCAAGTCCTTCGATACCTTTTAAAGTGAATGCTTGAACATCTTCCATAAAGTATCCGTACTTTTTGTACAACGAAACTAGCCCTTCATACAATGTCATACCTTTAGTTTTGTAGTAAGCAGCCATTTCGCATGCCAACATACTCGCCACTATTGCATCTTTATCGCGCGCATAAGTTCCTGCCAAGCATCCGTAGCTTTCTTCAAACCCAAATACGTAGCTCTTATCGCCAGTCTCTTCAAACTGCTTCATACATTCGCCGATATATTTAAACCCAGTTAACACTTCCATTAGCTCCACGCCATAAGCCTGCGCTATCGGTCTTACCATCTCAGTTGTAACTATAGTTTTAATAACTACGCCGTTAGGGTCCAATTTGCCTTGCGCTTTTTTACCGTTTAATATATATTCAGTAAGCATTGCGCCAACCATATTTCCGGTTAACACTTGGTATTCGCCCTCAGCATTTCTTATTAACACTCCCACTCTATCCGCATCTGGGTCTGTTCCTAACACTATGTCAGCTTCCACTTCTTTAGCTCTATCAATAGCTAATTTAAATGCGTTTACATCTTCTGGATTAGGACTTTTTACAGTTGGGAAATTGCCATCTGGCTCCACTTGCTCTTCCACCACATATACGTTTTTAAATCCTACCTCATCCAAAACTCGTCTTACAGGAATGTTCCCTGTCCCATGAATTGGTGTATAAACTATTTTAAACGTATCTGCCACTTGGTCTATAACAGCTTGGTTTACAATTTGCGCTTTTACGTTTTCGATATATTTATCATCCATATCTTTGCCTAATATAGTAAGCAGACCCGCACTTTTAGCCTCTTCTTCAGTCATAGTTTTAATCGTACCAAAGTCAGTGATTTTGTTAACTTCATCAATAATCATAGTATCATAAGGCGCGCTTACTTGTGCCCCATCATTGCCATACACTTTATATCCATTATACTCTGGCGGATTGTGGCTTGCTGTAATTACAACTCCAGCGTCGCAGTTTAACTCTCTTAATGCAAAAGATAACTGAGGCACCGCGCGCAAACTCTCGTATAGGTATGCATGGATTCCGTTTGCTGCAAATACTAACGCCGTTTCTTTAGCAAAAGTATCAGATTTATTTCTTGAGTCATAAGCTATAGCCACTTTTGGATTATCGATATTTTGTCCATTTAAAAAGTTAGCTAGTCCTTGAGTTGCTTTTCTAACAATATAGTTATTTATACGGTTAGTTCCAGCGCCTATAACGCCTCTTAGTCCTGCTGTACCAAACTCTAGCTCCGTGTAAAATCTATCTTCAATCTCTTTTTCATTACCTTCAAGACTTCTTAATTCAGCTTTAGTTTCCTCATCAAAACAAGGCTCTTCTAACCATTTATTATACTTTTCTTTATAATTCATTAAACTACTCTTCCTTTCATTATATAAGATATTAATTTTTTAAAACAACGGTGTAAGAATATATAAATAACGTAATTGCAGATTCTCGGTTTCAATCACTATAGGAGTAGAGTAGCGCTCGTAGCCTTCTAGCTCAAACTCAGCTTTGTAAATACCTTGGCCTAGCGAACATGACAGCGGTGTCATACCCATATACTCCCCGTCAATAAACACTTTTGCACCACTTGGACTAGTCTCAAAATCCACGCTATACTTATGCGGAGTCGCTGCTTCAATCGCTGCTATCTCCTGCTCAATAGCCATCCTAACTTCCTCAGAATGAGCCTGCAATGTCGCTGTTATAACTCTATCTCCAGATACACTAAACTCCTTTTCATACGGCTCAAATCCATCAGATAATATCCTTAAAGTGTAATCGCCCTTTTGTAGCGCCGCACTAAATCCTGCATCATAAGGCATGCCGTTGATAGTCATAGTATACGGCGCGTTATTATTATTTACCTTTACAGTAACGTTATACTCCGTAACATTAGCAGTAGAGGCGTTAATATAATACACTTGCCCAGCAGCCACCTCAGCATCTTCTATTATAATAGGCTCATAGCCATCAATATATAACGCAATGCTATACATCCCAGCCTGCACAGGTATGTGCTGTCCATCAACCTCGCTAAGAGGAAGCTGCCGCTGCCTGTTAATCTCCAACCGGCCCAGATGGCTTGGCAAATTGTTAACGCTTATATACCCTGCCTGCTGTGTAATCTGCACGCTATATATATCTTCACCAATCCCTTTAATGTCAATCGTGTCATACGGTTTAATGTGTAGAACATTGGGAAGTTGGGAGTACTCTGAGTCTATAATATACTTAACTTTGTTAAATGTATAGGTCTGTAGCCCTATTGTAATAGAATTGGTAATAAAATCCACATTGTTACCATTCAAGCCATCCCTAAACCATGAGTCAGGATGGATTTTTATTTCATGCGCCTTTCTAGATTCTGGCTCGTACAATATTTGCACAATTTCTCCCACATCAATTGTTGAGAACGGAATAGGACCTTCATATTTATCCAAAATGGTAGTTGCGCCGTCCATAACTATGTCCATTTCTTGGTCATTACTAAAGTTTAATATCCTAAATCCAGTATTGCCTTTGCCTGTAATTATCCCGTAGATGTCCATCTGAAAGCCTATCATATCTTGGATTTGCATCTCGGGAGTGCTATCGTAGGCCATGCCATCGGGAGCTTTATCTGCAAAGCGTCCTATGCCTACAAATATTATAACCATTAACCCTAATAACATAAATATAGCTGTACCAATGATTGCTGTAACTAAAGTTTTATTCCCTTTCATAACTATGCTCCTTTATCTGTGCTGAGTCCCTTTTATTTTACATCTTTTTTACTACTTAGTCAAATAAAGGAGGCAAGTTTTTAAAAGTTATTTATAAATTTTCTTTAATATAGTGCGCCGCATTCACTTGTGCGTCTTTGTACACCAGCATGTTTTCCCATTTCACTTCATACATACTATAGTTATTCCTGCGCTTGCACTGCAGAAACTTATGGCATATAGCAGCGTATTTTTCAGGAAATATTAGCAAAGCTTTAAGCACAGATTTTTCATCATCACTTAGCGGCCTTATATCTTCATACACTTGAATTAACGTACATAATAACGACGTATCCCAATTGTTTTTTTGCATAATCTTAACCAAAATACTACTTAAGTCTAGCACCTGCATATTGTAAGTGCATTCATCTACATTGCTTAAATAGTAACCATTTTTAACTCGACTAATCGTATGGTATTTGTAATCATTATGCACTAAGCTTTTGGTCTCTTTAGCCTGTTTCATTACACGCGAGCAACTGGACGGGTCTATGCAATCTAGAGCCATCTTTTCTAATTCTTCGTAAGTTCTATAGTCTTTAAGAAACATTATTTCAAACTCTGTTTTTTGAGATAATGGAACGATTTTCTTCTTTAAATTGTGGGTCTCCCGCAAGCGCTTGCTAAAGTATGCATATACGTCCTTTATATGCATATCGTCGCTGCTTCTATACTGAGTGTCAAAATTCACACCACATTTATGAAAGTTCGCTAAAAGCTCCACTATACCTTTAACGTCGTGACCGTCCTTAAATTCTACTTCTTCCCCATCTGCGTAGCTTTGCAACACGTATATTTGACCTCTACTTATTGCATAGGGGAGCTTCTTCTTGGTTGGATATATTAAGCTAACCTGTAAAAACCCGTTCTCGCGTAAATGATTTACAGCTTCATACATAAACAATATCTGTTCAGTAGGTATGTTGAGTTTCCTTAAAATGTATTTCCCGTTAGTAGTTTCCAAGATGTAATTACTTCTGTTGTAAGAATACTTTTTGATATTTATTTCATATTGACTTAGCAAATCATTAGGTAGTGCCTTCAAAATTTTCCCCCCTTACTTACCAACTTTTACATAGTCTTTTAATTTATATGACAATCCATACAAAAAAATATCTATTTTACATTATTACTTCACATTTTTCGGTAATAATAGTATAGTAAATATATATATATCGGTGAGGGAGGAAACGAATTTGCATAACAAGGGCTGGGGAACCCCCATTATCTTATTCATTACATTTACTATTTTATTACTACAATACACTTCAGAGGCTAACATTCCATCTATTACGACTAGCGCCACAGTGCAGCAAGTATGTGACGATGGCATTCCTTCTGTTGTTACACGGCTTGCTTTTAATTACGAGGATTTTGAGGTTGAGATTATTTTGGACAATAACGACTGGGTTATGGCTAATGGTGATGCTGCGGACTCGGCTTATATTTTTAATTTGCTTTCTATGTTCGCTGCTGCTCCTCTTGATGTTGTTTCTGATGACCCAAGCTTATATACTTATGGCGTTAACAGCAGGTCTAAGACGTTAACGTTATCTGATGCTGATGGCGCTACTTTTACTTTGATGCAAGGCTCTGTTGCGTCGGATACGCACTACTACGCTTTTCATGTGGAAAACCATTGCATTTATACTATTGATAAGGCTTGCTTTGATGCTTTATCTGCTGACCTTAATGTTTGGCGTACTAAGGATATTGTTGTTTTTGATGAAATTATTAAGGTCGATGTCTCTTTTGGCGACGCTTCTTCGCATAGTATTTATATTTCTGGTGACGATTTTATGTCTCCTACGCTTTCTGAGGATGTTTATTTGGATATTATTAAATTTTTAGCTAACAACAAGGTGCTTTCGTTTGTTACTAATCAGGCTTCTGCGGAGCTTCTTTCTATGTATAATCTGGATTCTCCTTTGGTCTCTTTTTCTATTTTTTATAGCGATTCTGATTTTGTTGTGTTACATCTTGTTCCTAATCCTTTTAATGCTTTGGAACTTTACGGCACTATTGACGGTTCTAACGATATTTTTATTATGCCGGTGATTAATTAATTTGCTCTAGCTTTGTGCTAGGGCTTTTTTTTGTGCATTAAAAAAATAGGAAGCGTGGCGGCTCCCTATTGTAGCAGATTTAGTAAATGCTGTTTATCATTTTTAGCAGGATAAGTCATAACGTAGTCTAACGCAAATTGTAGCTTATCGCCCACACTTGCACCTTTAGGCGTGCCTGCTGCAATAAGGTCATCGCCCGTTATAGCTAACATCTTTAGATTGTAGCATTCATTATTATCGATAATTTCAGCTTTAAGTTGCTTAGCTACTTCTACGCTTTTGCTAACGCTTTTTAGGTTAAGGTATTTATCGAATAACTCAGGCCCCATATGATATAAAAGCTTTTTAATAACCCGCTTATATATATTAATAGCAACCAAATCTACTGGCTGTTGACCTGCATTTTCGGGACCTAAATAGGGGTAGTGTTGCACAATTAAATTAACATTTTTAATAGTCTTATTATCCCACTTTAAATCCTTCATAAATGGTTGCGCTATATCAGCAAACTGGATAAGCAGCGCGCTATAGCGAGTGACTACATCTGGCTCCAGTTTAGATATTGTATTTATTATTTGGCTATAATTTTCGCTAGCACATATAGGCTCTAAATACTTAGATATATACTTAGCAAGCTCTAATTTTTGGATTATTATAAGCCCCTCGGTGCTTTTTGCTAAACAAATTTTTGTAAACTCATCGCGAATTCGTTCTTTACTTATATAAGCTAACAAATGGTTTAGTTTATATATATTTTGCATAGTCACATCATCTATAGTAAAATTAAGTTGAGCCGCAAATCTTACCGCGCGTAAAATGCGCAGCGCATCTTCTAAGAAGCGTTCGCTTGCATTTCTAACACAGCGTATAATACGGTTATTAATATCCGCTTGTCCATCGTATGGGTCAATATACCCACTGCGCGGATTAAATGCAATCGCATTCATAGTAAAGTCTCGCCTAGATAAGTCTTCATAAATATCAGTAACAAACGTTACATCATTTGGCCGCCTATGGTCCGTGTACTCGCCTTCAGTGCGGTAAGTAGTCACTTCAAAGTGGTCCTTATTAATTATAACCGTAACCGTGCCATGAGCTATTCCCGTATCATATGTGCGCGCAAAGATTTGCTTAACTTGCGCCGGTGTTGCAGATGTAGCAATATCCCAATCATTGGGCTTGTGGCCTCTAAGCATATCGCGAACGCATCCGCCTACGATATAGGCTTCGTAGGCATTTTGT
>MDJM01000022.1 GCA_001994995.1 Candidatus Parepulonipiscium sp. PG-Nuni2H_MBin01
AGGTGTTGGTTTTCTTTATAAAAATAATAAAGTGCGTCTTGCCAACATTTTGCATGGTGGTGGGCAGCAAAAAAATTTGCGCTCAGGCACGGAAAATACTGCTGGCATTGCTGGTATGCATGAAGCTGCTGTTTGGTGCTTTAGCCAATTTGATGATATTCGCGAACATTATCTTATGTGTAAACAACATTTGGCTGATGGTATTTTAACTACTATTCCTAATACCAAAATTAACGGCCCTTCAATAGGTGAAGGTGCGCCTCATATTTTAAACATTGATTTTGATGGCATCAAATCAGAAGTATTACTACATGCTTTAGAAAACCATGACATTTTTGTATCAGCTGGTTCTGCTTGTAGCTCTAAAAAACAATCTATACGTCCGAACGCTATTAGGTTTTCGTTTTCTAAATACACTTCTTTAGCTGATTTAGATTACACTGTTAAAATTTTAGACCAACAAGTTAACATTTTAAGACGCTATAGCGCTAGATAAGAGAATCTCCCTGGTCAGCGTAGCTGACATCCCCCGAGCCACGGGGACTTTAAGTGCAGGGGGCTTTCGTAAGAGTTGTTAAATAACAAAGGAGAATTTAAATGGAACATACAAACAATAAAAACGTATTTTTAATTAAATACGGTGAACTTGCTATTAAAGGGAAAAATAGATATATATTTGAAAATCGCCTTCTTAGCACAGTACAAAAAAATCTTAACACTTTAGGTAAGTTTTATGTAAAAAAAGAACAAGGCCGACTTACTGTAGAGCCTGCTGATAACAATGTAGATGTAGAACTCGTTATTGAAAAACTCAGCAGAATTTTTGGTATTATAGGCATTGCTTATGGCACAAAAAGCGATGAAGTTTCTATGGATGCTATTAAACAACTAGCTTATGAGCATATGAAAGATATGAACAACGTAACATTTAAAGTTGAAACTAAAAGGTCTGATAAACGCTTTGCTCTTACCTCTATGCAAGTTAGCGCTGAAGTTGGCTCTTATCTACTAGATGAATTTGGCGACAAATTAAAAGTAGATGTAAGAAATCCAGAAGTCACTTTAATGGTTGAAATTCGCAGCAGCAGCTACGTATATTCTAAAACTTATGCTGGCGCTGGTGGAATGCCTTATGGTACTAATGGTAAAGCTACGTTGTTATTATCAGGTGGCATTGATAGCCCGGTTGCTGGATGGATGGTAGCTAAGCGTGGTGTTGAAATTGATGCGGTTTATTTTCATAGTCCACCTTACACTAGCGAGCGCGCTAAAGATAAAGTTATAGAACTTGCGAAAAAAGTTGCCGTTTACACTGGTAGCATGAAAGTTCACGTTGTACCTTTTACTCAAATCCAAATGGCTATACATGATAAATGCCCTCATAATCAACTAACTATTATTATGCGCCGTATCATGATGGAAATTGCACAGCGGATTGCAGATAAAAATAAATCGCTAGCATTAATCACTGGCGAAAGCATTGGTCAAGTTGCAAGCCAAACTCTACACAGCTTGGTAGTAACTAACGATGCCGCAAATCGTCCTGTTTTTAGACCGCTAATTGGTTTTGATAAGCAAGATATAATCAACTTGGCTAAACAAATTGACACATTTGAAACATCGATTTTACCTTATGAAGACTGTTGTACTATATTTGTTCCGAAACATCCCGAAACGAAACCACAGTTAGAATATATAAAAAAATCAGAAGAAAACTTACAAGATATAATAGAAGAGATGATTTGTGAAAGCATAGTTAATACAGAAGTAGTTGAAATATAATCAAAACGCATTAGTACGCTATACAACATTTTGTAAACAATTTACAAACCCACGTATAATTATTGTTATTTTCTAATTTTCATGGTAAAATATTAATAAACATTAACTAGCTCTAACATAGAACGTAGTTAGTAAATAGAAAGGATGAGATAATTATGATTAAGGTAATTGAAATTGCAGATGAAAAAATAGAAGTTAATCCTACTTTAAGAGAAATTGTATATCATCGTACGTACAAATATCGTATGTGTAATGCTATGGAAGGATTAGTACTAACTGAAACTAGCATCAAAATTGTTACTTTTTCTAGACCAAAGCAAATTAAAACTATTGAAGATATTCCTCAACGTAGCATAGTACGTGTTAACTTAACTAACAATGATAACGAAAGTTTTGTGGAAATATTTATTACTGATGGTTCCACAGTTAAACTAATTGCTAAACCTACTCTTAATGGGATTGCAATGGAAAAACTTAAAGAAATTTTCAAATATATTACTACCTATGAACTGTAAGTTTAACCCCACATCTTTTGGTGTGGGGTTTTTATTGTACAAAAAATTTTTCACAAAAGTTTTTTGAATTTTTGTCATCAATCACCAATTAACAGAATATAAGTAATATATAAAACTTTGACAAAGAGGTCAGCCCTAAGAGGGTCTGGCCTCTTTTTGTGTTTATAAGGGGGATATATTATGAAAAAATCAGTAGCATTATTATTAGCATTAACAGTTTTACCATTAGCAGGGTGTGGAAATGAAAGTACACAAGAATCAGCAGATACAGTTACAGTTGGCTTGCTACATTCGCTAACAGGCTCTATGGCAATTAGCGAGCAGTCAGTAAGAGATGCTGAAATATTAGCTATCACAGAAATTAATGAAAGCGGTGGAGTTTTAGGTAAACAAATTGTATACATACAAGAAGATGGGGCTTCTGACTCGTCTACATTTGCAACTAAAGCTGAAAAGCTAGTTGACAGCGACAAAGTAGCCGCTGTATTCGGTTGCTGGACTTCATCATCACGAAAAGCAGTTAAATCTATCTTTGAAGATTATAACGCGCTTCTATGGTATCCAGTTCAATATGAAGGTATGGAATCTAGTAGCAATATTATTTACACTGGCGCAGCTCCAAATCAACAAATAGTTCCGGCCATTGAATACTTAATCGAGCAAGGATATGAAAATTTCTTCTTACTAGGCTCTGACTATGTATTCCCACGCACTGCTAATATGATTATTGAAGCACAAGTAGAAGCTGCTGGACTTAATGTAGTGGGTGCAGAATATGCTGATATGGAACAAACAGACTTTGCAGCTATAATTGCTAAAATTGAAGCTGCTCAACCAGATGTAATTATTAATACACTAAATGGTACAGGAAACGTTTCTTTCTTTAAACAAATGTCAGAAAAAAATTACACTGCTGAAGACTATATGACAATGTCATTCTCTATAGCTGAAGAAGAAGTTGCTACTATTGGCGCTGACATATTAGAAGACCATCTAGTGTCTTGGAACTACTACCAAACAACACAAACTGATGCTAACGATGACTTTGTGGCTGCTTATAAAGAGATGTTTGGAGATAGCAGGGTAACATCAGACCCAGCAGAAGCAGCGTATGCAGCTGTTTACTTATGGAAAGAAGCAGTTGAAATGGCAGAAAGCTTCGATGTAGATGCTGTCTTAGCAGCAATTGCAACAGGCGAAGTATCTTTTGACGCTCCAGAAGGCACTGTTGTAATTAATGGCGATAATCAACATCTTGCAAAGCCAGTTAGAATTGGTGAAATAAGAGAAGATGGTTTAATTTATGAAATTTACTCAACAGACTCACCAGTAGAGCCAGACCCTTATTTATACACATATGATTGGGCAGTTGCTGCTGGCATACAACCGTTAGAATAAAAATAACAACACCGCAGACAATGGAGGTGATTTAGATGGAACAGTTTATTAACACATTTTTTAATGGGATGAGTTTAACATCCATAATACTATTAGCGTCACTAGGACTATCTATAACGTTCGGCCTAATGCGTGTAATCAACATGGCACATGGCGAATTTATAATGATTGGCGCTTATACAACTTACGTAGTTCAAACTCTACTACAATCGTTGCTACCAAATCTATACTATATACTAGCTATTCCAGTAGCGTTTATAGTAGCATTTATATTCGGAAGCATTCTTGAAAAGCTTGTTATCTCTAGATTATACGGTCGTGAAATAGACTCACTATTAGCCACATTTGGCGTGAGTCTTATTCTACAACAAGCAGCACGTACGATATTTGGTTCGCAAGGCGTAAACGTAAAATCGCCTAGCTTTCTATCTGGTGGAGTTAACATAGGAAACTTAACATTTTCTTATAACCGACTTTTTATAATATTTTTAGTATTATTTTGCTTAGCTGGCGTTTGGTGGGTAATGTATCGCTCACCATTTGGTAAGCAAATGAGAGCAGTAATGCAAAATCGAGCTATGGCACAATGTATGGGCATTAACTCAAGGCGAGTTGACAATCTAACTTTTGCTATTGGCTCTGGCATTGCTGGAATTGCAGGATGCTCCATTGCGCTGCTAGGTTCGGTAGATTCAACTGTTGGGCAAAGCTATATAGTAAATGCGTTTATGGTAGTCGTACTTGGTGGAGTGGGTAACTTAAAAGGAAGTGTTATCGGCGCAATGATAATTGGCTTTGCTAGCATATTCGCTGAAAATTACACCTCAGCTACTATGGCCAAAGCAATAGTCTTATTTATAGTAATACTATTTTTACAAAAACGCCCACAAGGCTTATTCGTAACAAGAACACGCGACTTAGATTAGAAGGAGGGGTGAATATGATTAAAAAACATGCAGACAACATTTGTTTTGCAATTATTATTGCAATTTTAGCATTCGTACCATTACTTCTACAAATGGGCTATATAAGTGGTGGTTCGACTGTTATCTTTATAGGCAAATGCATTGCCTATGCTATAGTGGCTATTGGCTTAGACTTAATTTGGGGCTACACTGGCATCTTAAGCCTTGGCCACGGATTATACTTTGCACTTGGCGCTTATGGAATGGGAATGTTTTTAAAGCTACAAAGTACTGGCGGTAAAATTACTGACTTTATGCACGTTGGCGGTCTTAGTGAACTTCCATTTATATGGACATTGTTTGAAAGCCTACCTTCTGCTATCTTCTTTACTATAGTAATACCCGCAACTTTCGCTTTTATTATTGGATTCTTTATATTTAAAAATAGAGTAAAAGGCGTTTATTTCTCTATTATATCACAAGCTCTAACTTGGGCTATGTATTCAATCTTTATTGCATTATCACCATATACAAACGGCAACGTTGGAATTACAGAAATCCAATCTTTAGTCGGTAGCGTAAAAGGTGATGCTAACAGAACCAACTTGTTTATTGTATTTTACTGTTCTATCGTTATCCTAACACTCGTTTACATAGTAGCGAAATTTTTAGTTAACAGTAAATTCGGCAAAGTTCTAATTGCTATTCGCGACGGTGAAAACAGAACGTATTTCTCTGGTTACCAAGTAAGTATGTATAAAACTTTTATTTACACAATCTCAGCTATAATTGCTGCAATAGCAGGAGCTGTTTTTATTAACTTTAATGCTGGTGTTACACCAAGTGAAATGACTATTTCAGCTTCCATCACAATGGTAATATGGGTTGCTGTTGGTGGTCGCGGCACTATAATAGGTGCAGTCATTGGTGCGTTTGTAATTAATATTGCCCAGTATAATCTTAGTTCTGGTAATCTAGTTGAAGTTTGGCAATATATCATTGGTTTAGTTTTCTGTTTAACTATACTATTCTTTAAAGGTGGCATTGTTGGAATTGCTACACAACAAATACCTGAATTAGTTAACAAACTTAAAAGGAGGCGAGTACATGACAGTGTTAGAAATTAAAAATATATCTGTTAACTTCGATGGATTTTATGCCCTGACTGAAGTTAACGCTAGCGTAAAGCGAAATAGTATACATTTTTTTATTGGACCTAACGGTGCAGGCAAAACTACACTACTTGATATAATCTGTGCTAAAACTAAACCTACTTCTGGCACAGTGCAATTTTATAAAAACGGCAGCTACAAACCTACTTGCCTAACTGGAATGAAAGAGTATCAAATTGT
Source organism: Candidatus Parepulonipiscium sp. PG-Nuni2H_MBin01 (assembly GCA_001994995.1). GTDB lineage: Bacteria > Bacillota > Clostridia > Lachnospirales > Cellulosilyticaceae > Parepulonipiscium > Parepulonipiscium primum. The sequence goes on from MDJM01000022.1 coordinate 5,953, forward strand.
AAGAGAAGGAATTGGTAGAAAATTTCAAGTGCCTTCAGTTTTTGTTAACCTTACTGTAGAAGAGAATATGATTTTATCACTTAAGGGACATAAAGGAATTTTTGAAAGTATTTTTAAAAAACCGTCATTAGAACAGTTAAATGACATTAAACAAGTGTTGGAAAAAGTGGGATTACTAAGCAAGCTTAACGTACGCGCAGGAACGTTAGCACATGGACAAAAGCAGTGGCTAGAAATTGGGATGCAGTTGTTGCAAAAGCCAGAAATTATTATGCTAGATGAGCCAGCAGCAGGAATGGGTAAGCCAGAAACTTTTAAAACTGGTGAAATCTTAAAAGAAATTAAAAACGAATGTACTATTATTGTTATTGAACATGACATGGAGTTTGTTAAACAAGTAGCTGATATAGTTACTGTGCTTCATGAAGGTAAAGTTCTAAAAGAAGGGAATATCGATGACATTTTACAGGATGAAATAGTGCAATCAGTCTATTTAGGAAGGGGGAAAAAGCATGATTGAAATTAGTGGACTTAAAACATACTACGGCGAAAGCTTAATTATTGATAGTCTAGACTTTAGTGTAGCAGATGGTGAAATTGTTGCTCTAATAGGTAGAAATGGAGTCGGCAAAAGTACTACTCTTAAGAGCATTATGGGGCTTGTGAAAACTCCTGCTGGTAGCATTATGTTTAATGGTAAAGAGGTTATCGATTTACCTACATATACACGAGCCAAACTAGGCATTGGATATGTACCACAAGGTAGAGATATTTTTGCACAAATGACTGTTGCTGAAAATATAGAGCTTGGTTTACAGCCACTTGGTGGTAAAGGTAAAATCCCAGATTACATTTATGACTTATTTCCTATTTTACCTAAATTTGCAAAAAGAAAAGGCGGCGACTTATCAGGTGGTCAGCAACAGCAGTTAGCTATCGCTAGAGCGTTAGTAGCAGAGCCTAAAATCCTAATTTTAGATGAACCTACAGAAGGCATTCAACCTTCTATTATAGAAGATATTGGCGTTGCTATTAAAAAAGTTAATGAGTGGAAAGGTACTACCATTTTATTAGTAGAGCAATATTTAGATTTTGTTATGAACATTAGCACCGTAGTTAACGTGATGGAACATGGCGAAATCATTTTTAGTAGCAAAACTGCGCAGACTCAAGGAACGTATATTCAACAATTAATGACTCGCTAGTAGATTTTAAACTCAATAAAAGATTCGCTAGCAGATTTTTAAACCAATAAAAAAGTGGATTGGCCCAACAATCCACTTTTTTTGTTGTGTAAAACTTAAAATGCATCAATAAAACGGGCAAATATAGTAGCAGCTTCAGCGCGAGATACAGAGCCTTGTGGGTCGAGCAAATTATCATCTTTACCAACTATTATATCGTTAGATATAGCCCATGAAAAAGCGGAAACAGCCCATGTAGATACCAAATCAGCATCGGCGAAAGTAGTGCCAGATTTTAATCCAGTAATGCCGTTTAAAGTCAATCCTTTATACAATGCATAATCATAAATAGCACAAACTAGTTGCTCGCGAGTAATATTATCGCTAGGTCTAAATGAGCCATCATCAAAGCCCGAAAATACACCTGCACTAGCGCCCCATGATATTGGTTCTGCATACCAAGCATTTTCATGCACATCCACAAATTCACTTACAAAAGGTGCTTCAATAGAATTTTCCATTCGGTGAAAAACAGCCGCTACCATGGCTCTAGAGCAATTAACAGTAGGATAAAACTTATCATCATCCTTAGAACCCATTAGTCCATACGAATACATTAACGCAACATCATCATAATACCACTCATTAACACAAACATCAGAAAAAGTTTGAGCTACACCAATATCATAACTCGGGTCTGAATCACTATTAGCAACAATATTATTAGTAGCATCGTTATCAATATCATTAGTAATATCATCAGCATCCTCATCAGCATCCTCATCAATATCATCGCTATCGCTACTAATTCCAGTTGAAGTAGTTAAACCTTGCGTTAAATTCACCGGAGAATAGTAATAGTCATAATAAATATTACTTGAAGAAGCCGTGGATAAAGTTGGCGTAGCTGAAGCTGTCACTTCATTACTAATGCCTGCCGCATTTTGTGCTTGCACCTTAAATGTATAAGTTACATTATTAACTAAATTTTCAATTAAAACTGACGACTGATTTGTGTAAAAAACTTCAGTGTCGTTTACGATTATAGTATAACCGATAATAGGTGCGCCATTAGCTTGCGCAGTTAAATTTAATCGCACTTGCGAATTACCAGATACAGCAGTAGCTGTAACAACAGGCGCGAGCGGTTCTACATATATGCTATTTGAACTTAAAATAGTTCCTGTATAATCCCCACTTCCAACAACTTGCATAGTTATCACACATCCTAAATCATCATTTGAAATCGTATAAAACTCATGCCCTTCGCTAACGACAACGTTATCGCGCAGCCAAACAGTAGTATATGTAGCATCTGTAGATAAATTTGGGCTAGCACTAATAATGCTATCGTTACTAGAAATGCTTACTTCGCCTTGAAGTATAGTTTTTCCTACTTCAATCGTATTTTCTATAGTCCCACTAAACTTATCATCTGGAGTATATACAGCAGTTATAACATTATCTGTGTCTTTTATAACATATGCAGAAGAAGTTGTTGTAACTGCGTTATTATCCACAATCCACTGATAAGAACCGCCAGTTTGCGCGGCCGTCGGAGTAACATTAGTAACGTTAGCACTTAGCTCATTATCCGTATTAGTTATAGTAACAGAGCCACAAACAGCCATCTTATCCACGTTAACGCTAGCATTTAAACCGTCAGTAGCAACTGTAATAGTAGTGTCAGCATCCGCTTCGGTTAACATATACGAACTGCCACTAGTTATTTCGGTTCCATCGCGGTACCATGTATAAGTTAGTAAATCCGGCGAAACACCGTCTACACTAGCGCTTAAAATTTTATTTACTTGCGCTGTTCCTACTATAGATAGCTCTGTAGATAGATCAGTAGCAATAACTGAGTTAAGTTGAATATCTTGAGTGAGTAAAGCTGGAGTAAACGATTCTTGAGTAAACAAAGCTGGAGATGATGTAAGTGACCCTGAGATTATTAGGGAAAGTATTAGTCTATTCATAAAAATTCCTCTTTTCTTTATAAGCTTTTAACCACGTTTTAAATCATAAGATTTTAGAATAAGTTTGTATATTAGTTAATTATAATGCATACTTATTTAGCTGTCAAACTTGATTATCCGCCTATAAAGTGCTATAATTTTATTCGTTATTATAACTAAAGGAGGCTTGTTTTATATGTATGATTTTGAAACTTGTGTAAATAGAGAAGGTACTGCTGCTATTAAAGTTGACGGGGCCATGATTAAAGAAAGATTTGACTTAGACTATTTTGATGATACTATTTCTATGTGGGTTGCAGATATGGACTTTGCATGCGCGCCTGAAATTGTAGAGGCTATTAAAAACCGCGCTGATAGACTAATCTTCGGTTACACTATGCCTAGCAAAGACTATAAAGATAGCATTATCAACTGGTACAAACGCCGTCACAATATGAACATTGAACCTGAGTGGATTGTATTTAGTAACGGTACAGTTGCTGCCATCCGCAATGTGCTATACGCTTTAACTGAAGAAGGCGATGGAGTTATTATCCAGCCTCCTGTTTATTATCCATTTGAGCAACAAATCCGCGAAACCGGGCGCAAAATTGTAAATAACAATTTAGTTCGCAATGATGATAATAGTTATAGCATTAACTTTGACGAATTTGAAGAGCAATGTAAACAGCCACACACTAAAATGTTTATATATTGTAATCCGCACAATCCAACTGGTAACATTTGGTCTGCTGATGAAACGCAGCGACTACTTGATATTTGTGCTGCTAATAACGTTATTGTATTTTCTGATGAAATCCATTGCGACCTTATTCGTAGTGATAGCGAATTTGTTTCAGCGCTTAACTTAAGACATAGCAAAAACTTAATAATCGCTACAGCTGTTAATAAAACTTTTAATGTAGCAGGGCTTCATATTACTAATCTGGTTATAGAAAATGACCAATATCGCAATAAACTAGTTTCATATAAAGGAATGGTTGATTTATCACCATTTGCATTAGAAACAACTGTGGCTGCGTACAACCGTAGTGAAGATTGGGTAACACAACTTAATAACGTGTTGGATGAGAATTTAAATTATATGGATGAGTTTATTAAACTAAACTTGCCTAGAATTAAGTTTGTAAAACCTCAAGGGACGTATTTAACATGGCTAGACTTTTCTGATTATGGTATGAAAGGTAGCGACTTACTAAAAAAAATTGCTAGCGAAGCACACTTAATTTTAGAAGATGGCATTATTTTCGGCGAATGTGGCGAAGGGTTTATTAGAATGAATATAGCTTGCCCTAAAACTGTTTTAATAGAAGCTTTAGATAGATTAAAAAGAGTTTTTGGTTAATAAAAAGTCCAGAAGTATTGTGCTTCTGGACTTAAAAAAAGCACCTTTACACAATAAAGGCGCTCTAAATTTAATAATAAACAATATAATTACTTTTAATTAACAACTCATGTGCTTTAACTCTATCATGATGATTAGAAAATGAAATACGCAAAATCCCAGCATCAAACTCTCGCTGATTCACAATTCCAATATCTTTAATGTTAATCTCATCATGGCTTAACAACGTGGCTATAGTAGCTATACAACCGGGCTGGTCACGCACATCTACAAATAAAGCAAACACTTTTACAAACGCACTCTGTACTCCTTCTCTAAAAGTATCTCTATAAGACTTAGCATTTAAAAAGAAATCGTACATATTATCTGCCTTAGAATTTTCCAAATCATCTTTAAATGAAATTAAAATATGAATAAAATCCGTAAGTACTTTAGCAATTTCATCTTTATTAGAAAGACATATGCTCTGCCACATAGCAGGGTTGGAAGAAGCTATTCTAGTTATATCTTTAAAACCTCCTGCTGCTAGTGTATGCAAATGGTTAGTATCGCTAGACTTAACTAACTGAACTAACGCCGAAGCAACTATATGGGGTACATGACTTATAGTTGCAGTTGCGAAGTCGTGGTAACTTGCTGGGATAACAATCGCAATAGCGCCTAATCTCTCCACAAGCTTCTGTAAAATAAACACAATAAAGTCTGGCGTTGTGCTATAAGGAGTCAGGATATAGTAAGCATTTTCAAACAGATAGTTAGTAGAAGCAATGTACCCTGACTTCTCGGAGCCAGCCATAGGATGGCCACCAACAAAATATACCTTTTTATCCTCTTGCTCTATTATCTCATACACCTCATTAATTACCTTAGACTTTGTGCTACCTACGTCTGTTATAATACAATCATCATCAACATGTTTTAGCAGAGCTTTAACAATGCTAACTGTATGGCTAACTGGAGTGCATACAAAAATAACATTACAATCAGAAAATTCACTACCAATTTTATACGAAATTTTATTTATGATACCTTGGTTTAGCGCGTGAGATAAAGACGACACATTAGTGTCATAAGCTACAATATAGCTATGTTGGGAATGAACTGTTTTTAAAGATTTAGCTATAGAGCCACCAATTAAACCTAATCCTATAATTCCTATTTTCATCTAATTTAACCTCCAAACTTTGCTTTTTTACTTTTGCATTAGATGCGCGATGTCACAATAAACTGGAATGCCGTTTTCATAGCGAGACTTAGCTTCACCTTGAATTAATGGCAGCGCGTATTCTATATAAGCCTGTGATACATCGCTATTAAAAATCCATTCTGCAGGAAACGGTTTTTCCAAATTAGCAATGCTAAAAATGTCCTTGCTTACTATTTCATATTTATAAGGCGAGTTAGATAACCTATTAAAGCACATCATCTTACCAGTTTCACCATCAAGCGCTGCGGCTACTGCTGCTGTCCCTAAGCTAAAAGCGCCTTGTATATCAACTGAAGAGGCGCAATGAGCCGAGCTACGTTGCAGCACATTAATTTCAATTGAGCGAATTTTACAATCCACTTCATCGCGTAATCGCGATTCTAAAACTTTAGCAACGCCACATAACTGATGATGGCCAACAGCGTCTACAGTTTCAGTTTCTGCTG
>MDJM01000023.1 GCA_001994995.1 Candidatus Parepulonipiscium sp. PG-Nuni2H_MBin01
AGTAGTGGCTCTACTCTGAGCTCCTCCCGAGTGACAGAGCTCCTCACCCTATCTCTAAGGGAGCGCCCCGCCACCCTGCGGAGGAAACTCATTTCGGCTGCTTGTATCCGAGATCTTGTTCTTTCGGTCATGACCCAAAGTTCATGACCATAGGTGAGGGTAGGAACGTAGGTTTTATCTGTCATATTTATTTTCTATAGGACCTAAAGAAATGACATCGTATTTTAAAATTCAACAGAAAAATTACAGCCAGCGTTTATTCTCTACAAAGCTGCACAATCATCAGTTCACAACTCCCCCAGATAAACAGGTGTGTAGTTCAGTCTCAGCTTCATCAACATCATGAATATTTGGTCTTCTAATGAAAGCCATTCTACCTTCCACCCAGCATAGTAAGTTATTGTGTCCTGAAACCAAGCAACATACGCCACTAGATCCTGTAAGGCTCTTTTGTCTGGCAATCCTGTCTGTACTCTAATGACCATGTCAGACAACAGGGATGCAGAGTAAAGTTGCCTACAGTGCTGCATCTTCTCATCTGAAGACTGGAGCTTGGCTTGTCCGTCAGTAACCTCACTCTGTTCAACAATCACTTGAACTTCAGGAGTAAATACCTCTGAAGAAGGATCACTCAAAACCCCGCTGCTGACTTCATGAGCCTCATTGACACGGCAGCCCTCTTCTGGAGCATCCCTGGAGTCACTGCTGCTGGTTACATGAGCCTCACTTGATAGAGGACCATGCCAAGCAGACCAAAGAGGTCCCTTCTCCTTGCCCTTTGTAAAGTGACAGCTGCAAATCCTCGAGCTGCTGCTGGGCCTCCTGTCGGCTCGTCTAATTGAAAACATGCAAATCGACAGAAATAAAATATTTAAATAACATTTTAAAAATACAGAATAGATCAAACATACTGTGCAATACCTAAACACATTGTTCATTATGCTCAAAAATTATGATTTTATTAGTCCTAATGAAATACGTTATTTCATGTGTCAATGTCTGCTGTAAATAACCTACGCAAAATATTGCCTTGTTTAGCTTTTTGTTTAGGTCTCTGCGTGTTATGATGCAATGCTTCACGAGTAGGATAAAACTTATATTTCTGAGGGTTAAAGAGAGCAGATAATAACATTAGAGTAGTACTTGATTAATCCCCCACAGGAGATTCCTTAAGTTACTGACAGTACTGGCAGTGTACCATGTAAGACTGCACCAGTGATAGCTATAAGTGTGCTATCATGTATTTAATAACCCTACCCTAAAATAAACAAATCTGAGAAGTGACCCATTTTAAGTACAACAAATATGTTGCAAAGCCAGAGTAAAGATAATGGTATCATATGAAAGAAGACACTTTAAGAAATACATACTTATTAAGCATGTCATACTTAATTGTCAGCAAAGGGAGCTTTCATACTTTAACTTAACAAAGTCTTATCAAATTAGGGGTGGGAAAAATGAAAATTAAATTGTTAAATGCTAAATTACTAATATTAGCACTAATATTTGTTGTTGCTATTATGAATATGACTGTGTCATCGATTGATTTAATTGATTACAATACAGCTGCGTTTGTAAGCGATTTGCAAGGTACTGAAGTTGTGGTTGGATTACAAGAGAATATGGAGTTACTGCAAAACACAGCGTGCGCTTTAGCTGAAGATAGAGATATTGTAAGAAATTTAATGGAAATAGCATCACAAGGTTATAGCCTGAAAAATATTGATAGTATTTCAAATAGCATACATAATTACTATAATGTAATCTCAAACTTAGATTTTGTAGATTCCATAACAGTGATAAGTCTTGCTGGCCAGTTTATTATAGGCGATGATTATTTTATAGAAAACTACGATGTTCAACACTGGTTTGATGATGGGGTTGTGGATGAACAAGATGGATTTTTGATAGAGGTTTTTGAACATGCCTCAAATGGAGAAAAAACAATTAGTGCAGCAAAAGTAGTTATTAATCCAGATACAAACGAACCTTTAGGGATAGTTATGGTTAAAATGTATTTAGAAGAGTTACTATTTAAGCTACAAAACGATTACCGAATTGCAGATGTAGATATTTTTCTGGAATTCGATAGAGGAGGACTTTATCTTATAGATAATGAACTAGTCGAGGCTGATAACACCACGATAGATTTCAGTTCGCTATACGATAGGGAAGCTGTACAAGTGCTAAATTATACTATTCCAGGTAGCTCTAACCGATTAGTGTTTGTAGTTGACTTAAATTCTCTAAATCAACATGAGCAGGTTGCTAACAATAGACAATACTTTGTTAATCGGATTTTTATTTTAACGTTAAGAATTGGGGCAGTGATATTGCTAGCTTTAGTTCTAGTCGCTAGGCCGATTATTAAAGCTTTAAGTAGCATGATTAACGTTGCACAAGAATTGGGAGACGATTATACCGAATATCAAGTTGGAATTGATAAGTTGGTGGAAACAGCTAAGTTTATAGAAGAAAATTTGCATAAAAAAATTAAGCATTTAGTTTATTATGATGAAACTACAGGGCTAGCTAATAGAAAGATGTTAAAAACCTTTTATAATAAGTATATGGAAAAAGACGAACCGTTTGTTGTTATGTTATTAGATATTAAACGCTTTAAAAGGATTAACGATTTATATGGTGAAGCAATTGGTAATAGAGTGCTTATTGATATAACTGACCGACTACTTAGTTCGTTAAGCGCTTTATCAGCAGATTTTATTAGATATAACGGTGATGAGTTTCTTATATTTTGCGAGCTAAATAAAATCCCTACTACTATTGAAGAGTGTTTTGAGAAGCAGGTAAATGAAGCGTTTTTTAAACCGTTGTTATATGCTGATACTAAACCAATTCAAGTTGATTTTAACGCAGTCGCTATTGTGTGTCCAACTCATGTTAGTGATGAAGATGATATGATTAAAAAGCTTTACATTTTGCTTGGCCAAAAGAAATCTATGAACGATTCTACTCCTTTAGTGTTTAGTTGTGATTTATATGCTAAATACACTAGAGCAGAAGTTATAAAGGATTGTTTGAGAATGGCCATCCATTCGGGCGAGTTTGTTGTAAATTATCAACCGATGATTGACCACAACAAAAAAATCTGTAAAGCCGAGGCGCTTATTCGTTGGAATAGTAAACAGTTAGGATTTGTATCGCCAGGCGAGTTTATTTATATAGCTGAAAAAACTCGTATGATTATCGATTTAGGTTATTGGATTATTGAAAAGGTTGCTAGTGATTTAGAAGTGATGATTACACAAGGCCGTGCAGTGCAAATTTCTATTAACGCTTCGCCAATTCAGCTTATGGAACATGATTTTGTTAATTACACTAAGCGAATTCTCGATAGACATGGCATTGACTATAAATACATTTGTATTGAGATTACTGAAGGGATTTTGCTTGAAGAGCGTAGCATAGCAAAACACAATATTAAAGCGTTTCAAGATTTAGGAATTGCAATTGCGTTAGATGATTTCGGTACAGGGTATTCATCTTTTAGTTATTTAAAAGAGTACAATTTGGATGTACTTAAGATTGATAAAATTTTTATTGATAATGCTTCTGAGAAAGATTATGCGATTATCGGTATTATGAGTCAAGTGGCTGACATTTTGGATATGCAAATTGTACTTGAAGGTATTGAGACGCAAGAGCAGTTTGATAAGGTGAGCAAATACGGATTAATCCAAGGATATTATTTCTCGAAACCGCTTGTATGGAATGACTTTAATAATTTATTAATGACAAATTAAAAAAACGACTCGGCTTACTTACGTGGGCTGAGTCGTTTTTGTTTTACACAAAATAATTTAAGCAAAATAAAAAGCCTATGTTTTTACACATAAGCTTTTCTACAATTAATCTCTATCTACTTCAAATTTAAGTATGTTACCAGTTACAGCATCAATATCACATTCATACTCAGTATTTCCAACTTCCCACTCAATTTCATAAATACGTCTACCATCATCATTGTCAAACTCGATTTCTAAATCGCGAACGTTACTTGCATTAACGCCTGCATGTGCGAATGCAATAGCTTTAGCTTGGTCTTTAGTAAGGTAAGTAGTATCTGTTGTTGTCTGCGGCGCAGTTACAGCTGGCGTAGTTGTTGCTGGCGTTGTAACTGCGGGCGTAGTTGTTACTGGCGTAGTAACTGCTGTATCAGGCTTAGCTACTGGCGTAGTTGTATACAATCCTAGGTTTACTAGCATTCTATACATGCTATTGTCTATTTCATAATCAATATCTATAATATCACCAGTTGTTGCATTTATCTCATAGTCATATTCAGTTGCTCCTACCGTGAATTCAAAGTCATATTCAAATTTACCATCATCAAATTCTAATTTAATATCTTCAAAAATTACATCCGTAGCTGTTACACCAGCGTGAGTAAAAGCAATCTGCTTCGCTTGCTCTTGACTAATAAGCCCTGTTGTTGTTGCGCTAACCTGTGTAGTTAATCCTGCTAATGCTAACCCTAATACTGCAAATACTTTTTTCATTGTAATTCCCCCCGGTATTTTTTAATTTTCTATAGTCGTATTATATTAGGCCAACATTAAAGCAACATTAAAATCCACATTTATTTTGGAAATTTTTAAAAAAATTTTATTTGCTCGATGTATCTTTAAAAATAATTTTAAACCAACTGCCTACTCCTAACTGGCTTTTAACATCCACCTTAGCATTATGAAGCTTTACAATTTCCGCTACCATAGAAAGTCCTAATCCCATACTATCCTTATTATTACGTGCAGTTTCCACCTGATAAAATCTGCGCCAAATCTTTGGAATATCTTCTGCTTTAATACCAATGCCTGTATCTATAACGCTTAACTCTATATTGCAACCTTCGTTGTGCAACCTAACTTCCACATAACCATCGGCATTAGTATATTTAAAAGCATTATTAATCAAATTAATAACTAGCCTATTTATCATCATCTCATCAAACTCTAACATAATGCCTTCATCAATATAGGCCGCTAACTTAACTGGAGCAATCATCTGCTGTTCATCACAAATTTCACTTATAAGCTCACTTAAATTACCCATCTTTAAATTTGCCTTATCAATCCCTCTATCCATACGGCTTAAAGTTAACAACTGCGACACAAGTCGCTTCATCTTAGTAGCTTGGCGCGTAATTACGTCAAAAGCTTCAGCTTTATCTTCATCATCACAATCTTTAGCATAGTCGCATTGTGCTAATATAACTGTAATTGGCGTACGAATTTCATGCGATACATCGGATACAAACTGCTTTTCCAAATCAAATGATTTCTCTAACCTATCAAACATCTCATCAAACGTAGTAGCTAAATCATAAAGCTCTTGACCGCCACTTTTTAAATTAATTCTTTCCGTTAAATCCGTTCCTTTACTTATAGTTTTAGCGGTATCAATAATGTTATTAATCGGGCTAAGTGACTTTCTAGCTATTATATAGCAACCTATAGTGCTAATAATAACGAATATCGGTAACAATAATACAGTAAATATAATAAGCATTCGTATCTCGCGTGTTACATCATATAAAATTATTATTCCGCGCACCCAAAAATCACTATTTGGAACCATTCTATCATATAAAATATATATATCTGCCCCTATATTAAATTCTTGCATTACTCCATCGCGAAATGGATATTCCAAATAAAATTCCATTGTTGGCATTCCTAGCAACATATTCATATCGCTATCAAACACCGCACTTCGCACGCCATCTTCCTCAAATTCTACATCATCAAACTTCCAGTCGCCGTCTTCATAACGAATTTGTTCTATATTATCATAAACAACCTCATGCAACGTCGCTTCTCCATTATATATAATCAGCGTTTCACTAATGCTAAGTATTACGCCTAAAATAAATATAACCATTATGCTTACAAACAAAGTGTTTAATAATGTAAGTTTAAACGTAATAGACATTCTTCTCATGACTGTTCCCTTATTACATAACCCATTCCTCGAACGGTTTGGATTAGCGGTATACCGATTTTTTTACGCAAATATCTTATATATACATCTATCATATTAGATGTACCATCATAATCATAACCCCAAACATTAAATTCAATTTGGTCACGACTTAACACAATGCCGACGTTGTTCATTAAGTATTCTAATATAGCATATTCCTTGGCAGACAAATCAACTATTTCATTATTAACCTTAACTACTTTAGACGTTGTATTCATTTCAATAGCGCCTACTTTTAAAATGTTATTAATACGACCGTTACTTTTACGAATCATAACTCTAAGTCGTGCTAATAATTCATCAAAAGAGAACGGCTTTACTAAATAATCATTTGCTCCTAAATCCAAACCTTTCACTCTATCGTCCACATGATCTTTTGCGCTAAGAAATATGACTGGCGTTTCTATATTTTTATTTTTAATGTGCTCTAATACACCAAAACCGTCCACTTTTGGCATCATTATATCTAATATGATAGCATCGTAATCTGCTGAATTAACATACGAAATTGCTTCCGCTCCATCTAATGCGCTATCTACGCTATAGCCTTGCGACTTTAGCTTTTTCACTATTATTTTATTTAAATCTGACTCATCTTCCGCTATTAAAATTCGCATATTTCACTCCTTAAATTTCTGTTGTTCGGCCAAAGCACTTATCTTTTAAAGACTTATCGAATTCCTGCCACAGTTCCATATTAGGAATACTTAACATTGCATCAGAATAAGTTAAAAATCCAAAAGTTACCATAGCAGAATAAATTTCAGCCTTATTTTGAGGTAAAGGTTGGCCAGCTCTAAATTCTTCTATATTAAATATTTCAATTTCATCTCCATTAACCATTTTTAAATACCACGTCATTACACTCCTTTAACAATATTATGCACCAAATTGATTATTAATAATGAACATATAAAAAAAAAGCTACTTATCTAAATTGATAAATAGCTTTTTTTATTCAAAAATTATTTAGTAGCTTATGTTGCAATTAAACATAAAACTTAATTATTCCCCAATAGCAATTTGAGCAAACGAATTATCAACAATTGCATCAAAGTCCGCTCTAGCATCTAACTCGCCAGCTAACTCCATAACATCCATTAACTTATCGAAACTTTCTTGCGTCATAACAGGAGTTGCGCACCAAGCATCAATATCTTTATAACGTTGAATAACAGTAGTTAAATCTTCTAAACTAATTTCCATAAATTGTTGTGAAATCATTTCTGCAATTTCTTCTGCTGAACTTTCTTGTACAGTAACTTGGCCTTTGTAAATAGCATTTGTAAACTTTTGCACTATTTCTGGATTTTTATCCACATAAGTATTTAGCGCGCTATAAGCAGTGTAAGGAATATCGCCAGACTCAGCGCCGATTGATGCTACAATAAATCCTTGACCTTCATTTTCTAACTGCGTAGCTGTAGGCTCAAATAAAGTTACGTAATCACCAATTCCGCCAATAAACGAACCTGCCATTACATCAAACTGAATGTCAGAACGAACGTTAACTTCGCCAGCTTCTACATTTTCGCCAACAACTAACCCATTACTTTTTACAACGTACTCCACAGTCATCAATGGAACGCCACCAGCTCTACCGCCAATTAACTCTGCGCCTGCCAAATCAGCAATTTCAAAATCAGGTTCGTCTATACGGCTAACTAAAAAGCTACCGTCTCTTTTAGTTAACTGCGCAAAGTTCACTGCATACTGTGGACTTTCTTGATTATATACATAAATAGATGACTCAGGACCCATCAATCCAAACTCAACTTCGCCAGATAACAACGAAGCCATAGTTTTATCAGCTCCTTGAGCCGCTAAAAAATCTACGATTAAACCTTCTTCTTCAAAATAACCCATTTCAAGTGCAACATATTGTGGAGCATAAAATACAGAATGCGTTACCTCAGCTAGCGTTACTTCCACAAATCCGTCAATTTCCACTTTCTCCGTAGTATCACTAGAACAGCCAACTGCTACAACTGCGCTCATTAGTAGTACTGCAAAAAACTTTTTCATAAATTTACACCTCTCCAAATCTTAGCCACTATTTCCAGTTTCTAGTATTATTCTAAGCAGCATAGGTTGTTTGTGTTACTATTTATGTGTATTACTTTTTGCATAATATAATTTCTCTAACATATTCACTGCTTGATACATCACTAACGCACATACAGCCAACACTACCACGCCCATCATAACCAAATCCAACCTAAACACTTGACCGCCATATACAATTAAATAGCCAAGTCCGGCGCGTGATACTATAAATTCACCAACAATTACTCCAACCCATGATAAGCCGATGTTAATTTTCGTAATGTTAATTAAATTACCTATGTTAGATGGTAAAATCAATTTAGTTAAAATCTGCAACTTAGTCGCCCCAAAGCTTTTTAGCATTTTCACCTTATCTTCTTCCACATTAATAAAATAGTTATAAGCAGATAAAACAGTGGTAACTAATGAAATCGTTACAGCAATTACAACAATACCTTTAACGCCAGGACCAACCCAAACAATTATAATCGGTGCTAGCGCAGTCTTTGGCAATGCGTTTAACACAACTAAATATGGGTCCATTATCTTGGCCAGCGTATCCGAACTCCACAATATAATTGCGATTAAAATGCCCAAAATCGTTCCTATAGAAAATCCTAATACAGTTTCCCAAACTGACACTTTTATATGAGTAAATATAGTGCCGTCTTTAACGTATTGTATAAACAATTCAAAAATTTTGCTTGGGCAACTTACTAAAAACGTATTAATTATCCCCATTTGAGCTAATACTTCCCATAATACAATTCCTCCAATTAAGATTAGCGCTTGTATTAGCATAATGTTTCTTTTCGATTTCTTCTTTTGTGCTAAATACTTTTCAAATCCGTCGCTACTTACTATATCTTTATTGCGCATACATCTCCAGCTCCTTCCATAGCAAATCAAAGTAATACTTAAACTCTGGAGCATTTCGCGATACTAACGGCGTTCTTTCTCCTTCTATCGTTAACTCAATCTCGTATTTAGCTTTCACAGTCGCAGGGCGTTTTGATAATACGCATATTGTATCGCACACAGATATAATTTCTGATATGTCATGACTTACTAAAATCGCATCTTTCCCTTCCTGCTTTATAATTTTATAAATATCATCGCTTACTAGCAATCTTGTTTGGTAATCTAGCGCAGAAAACGGCTCATCTAACAATAGTATATCTGGGTCGGTAGCTAAAGTCCTGATTAATGCTACCCTTTGACGCATGCCACCTGATAACTCTCTTGGATACCTATTTCTAAACTCCCATAATCCATATGTTTTTAGCAACCTATCTATTTTCTCCACAGCTTGTGGTGTAATTTTTTTCTGAATTTCTAACCCAATCATAATATTATCTTTAATAGTTCGCCACTCTAACAAATGGTCCTTTTGAAACATATATCCGATTTTTCCGTTTACTTCCACTGTTCCCGATGTTGGCTTAATAAGATTGGTTAAAATGTTTAACAATGTAGACTTGCCACTGCCTGATGGTCCTAATACACCTAAAATTTTTCCGTGTTCTAATGCTAAATTTACGTTCTGTAGCACTTTAAGTTCTCCCTCATCTGTATAAAAACTTTTATTAAGATTTTTAAGCTCTATTACCATAAACTCACCTCTTATTTAGGTTTTATAGTTTATAATATTATATATTATGCCATTTGTTGACATTAAAAAAGCTATATCTGAATTTCAGATATAGCCTAATGCTACAGACTAATTTCCACACTATACAAACTGTCTGCTTCGTAACAATTAAAACTGCCACCATGCAACTCTATAATATTTTTACAAATATTATTTCCAAGACCCGTGCTAAGCGCTTTACCTTCTATACTAATCGCATTAGTCACAGTAATCTTCAATTTATATTCTGTTACTACATTAAAAACAACCGTATCACTCCCATATTTAATAATATTTGAAATTATATTATCAAATACCCTGCTAAACTCATTTATATCAACTTCAATTTCCACAGCATCATCAACATCTATAATAGTTTCAACAGAAAAGCCATTATTGTTTAACACAAGCGTATTCTCAAAAATAAATTGCTCCAAAATCTCTTTTGCATTAACTTTTACCTTATTTAACTTCTTCTTATTAGAACACAGCAGTGCATACTCAAACAACATATTCGTACGCTCCTTAAGCTGCTCCGCTTTCGCTAGTGCAGTTGACAAATACTTCTGTCTCTGCTCATAGGTTAAATTAATATCATCTTTTAAAATCGTTAAATACCCTATTATAGGAGTTAAAGGCGTTCTTATATCATGTGAAAGGTTTGTTATAAGCAACTTATTCGCCTCTCTAGCCTGCCTCTCACCTTCTATCCTATCTCGCATCGCACTACTCATATTATTAATGCTTACAGCCAAATTCGTTAACTCATCTTCCCCAACTTGAGAAATTACATTTTCCAAATCTCCACCTTCTAAAATCTTAATCCCTTTCTCTATCTCATTTATATAATCCAACTTATGGCTTAACATTCTTAAAAACACAATGCTAAAAACAGTTACTGCAATTATAATATTAATGATAGCAAATATCAAAGTTAATATATCCTCAAAGTCCACTGCCGCCAACTCTTTTTTTAACTCCATCATAAAAGCTTCCTTCTCATCCTCATAATTGCTTATTAAACTAGTCTCCTCTATAACCTGAAAAACCATAAATGAAATTCCTACACACACGCCTGAAATAACAAACGTATACAATAAAGCCTTCGCCAAATACCGTAATATCTCTGCTGCTAACTTAGAATTACTATTCAATTTTATACCCCATTCCCCAAACAGTTTTTATATAATCTTTAGCATTATCGTCTATCTTATCTCTTAAGTTTCTAATATGCACCATTATAGTATTATTTGATATACTAAAATACGGCTCTTTCCATACACTCTCATATATATTTTGCGCTGAAAAAACCTTCCCCTGGTTTGATGCTAGCAATACCAATATATCAAATTCTCTAGGTGTAACATTAATATTCATACCATCTATAGTCACACTCTTGCTATCCAAATTTATCACAAGCTTCCTAATTGTAATCTCATTAACTTTATTTTGATACACCAAATGTCGCCTAAGTAAAGCTTTCACCCTAGCCATTAATTCCGAAGGAGAAAACGGCTTCACCAAATAATCATCTGCGCCGGCTGAAAACCCTATTATCTTATCCGCTTCCTGTCCTTTTGCGGTTAAAAACAAAATAGGAATAAAATTATTCTTCCTTATCTCTATACAAGTCTGTATACCATTCATCTTTGGCATCATTATATCCAAAATCACTAAACAAGTAGCATCATCAATTCGCTTTAAAGCCTCTTGACCATTGTCCGCCTCTACTACATGATAACCTTCCGCTTGCAATAATATCATAAGCAACTCTCTTATATCCTTATCATCATCAACAACCAAAATTGTATCCATACAATGCCACCTCACCAAAATAATATCCTGACATCATTAATACCGAATTCCAAACGAAAATCCCCAGCGCAGAATAAAGTGTATAATTAATAAAATTTAACTTGATGGCCCCTGCTGGTATCGGCATTATAGTCCTTGTTACAGGTAATAGCTTACTTACAAATATAGCCCAATTACTGTTTCTCTCCAATAAATTTATAATTTTATCTATCGATCCTTTTTGCTTTGGAAACTTCGCTATATACTTATTTAATAAAAAATCGCCTCCAGTTCTGCCTACAAAATATAAAATCCAACTACCAACAAGTCCTGCTAATACTGTTATGCACAATCCGTGAACTAAACTTAAGCCGTTACTGTAAATCCAAACACCGCCTACTGTCATTATTATTCCCGACGGAAATCCTGGCAAATTTAAATATTCCAGCAACACAACTACAAATAAAAATAAAAATCCATGACTAATTAAATATGCATTTATCCATTCCATTCCTAACTCCCTCACTTTCTAATAAGAATTATATAGTATATTTCTTAATATACACCTACTCTAATTCTTAAAGTTTTCTTAATTTTTAAGGCTCCTTCTATTATTAAATAGAAAGAGCCTCCTCTTAATAGTTTATCCAATTTTTTAACTTCAAAACATATATAGTTTATGTATAGTTAATCAACAATTTTATCGCTAAAAGTCACAGTAACAGCAAGTCCCGTAGTGCAGTACTGCGTTCTAAAGTCATCGGCCATACTATGACTATCCATCTTATCAGTGCCAGTTTTAATATAAATAGGAATTTCCTGATTTAACTCAATTTCAGTTTCATAACTAAGTGAAGTCCAGCCTACACTAAGAGCGCTATCAAAATCAGTGTTAAACTGAGGATAGCTAAAAGCGCTACTTCCAGTTTCATCAACAAGATGAATTTCACAACCCATACCTCTAAAGCTTAAAATAAGTTGCTGCTCTAAGCTGCCTACATTGCCATAAACTTTACCCGCTTCTATCCATTTGTTATTTTCATAAACCCAGAATACTATCTCTTTAGATTTTACAGTTTCATCTACCACAAAATCGAAAAAGTATAATTCATCGTCAAACAAACCTAGCACTTTCGTAGTTTCGCCTGAAAATTCGCTAGGTTTTATATACATAATAGTCTCCTCAGTACCGCAAGCGGCAAGAGTAAACATACTAAGTAACATTATTAAACTTAATTTTTTCATATTATCACCCTTTCGTTATAAGTACATTGTATGACTTGTACACCGTTAATATTATACTTAGTTAGCATAAAGGGCGAGATTCAACTTACTCTTTCTTAATCCTTTCCACATCGTCTCCCATAACTCTAGCAACGCCAAAAAGCGTTTTTAACAGCGCCAAAACCCAAATCGCAACTGCACTTGCCCATACTTCTGATATATAATAGTCTACAGCATACATCGAAATACCTCTAATGATTAACATACCAAAGCTTATTAGCACTAGCTTACTACCATAACCAAGGAAATTACTGCGCCTTAACCAAAGTTCCACAGTTATTTTAAGGTACGCAATAAACAGCTTGCTAACAATATTAGATAATAAAATAAAAATAATCAGCACAGTTAAAGAAGAATATTTTAACCCGAATGGATACATAATGCCAGCTTGAATTATCACAACCCCTAATATAAACAAAATTATTACTATAAACATAGCAACTACACTAAATATACCTTTTAATACTTTCACATATAGCACCTCCACTTTGCTATAATTATATTATTTTTATGGGGAAGTTAATAGGTATCAACGTTAACGTAGCTCTTATATAAATTAAAGCAACATTATTAAACAAAAATATTAGCACATATATAGCTATAAAAATGAATCATTTATTGGTAAAACTAGAGATATTTATAAAAATTTGGTATAAAAATTAGGTTATGCGGATAGGCTACAACATAAAAGCATTAATTCGCTTGGGGCCACATATAATTTGACATATTGTCTAAATCACTAACATATTAAAAGGAGAGTTTTATGAAGATAACAAAATTTAGTCTAGCTCTATTAGGAGCTATAGTATTACTGCAAACTACCCAACCGACCCACGCCATAGAATACATAACAAAATCTAGCACGCAACAAGTTCCTCTGTACTTATCTGAAGCCACAGATTGGATTTATGTAGAAGGTATAGAAGGAGGACGAGTTACATTTGACGCGTCTACAGGTACGATAACAAACGCAGAAAGAACAATAACTGCAGCAAATATCCCCGACTCAATCGGCGGCATTGCAGTATTGTCAATAGGCATAGAAGCATTTGATAAATGCCTTAACCTAAAAACAGTCACTATACCAGATACTGTCACAACACTAGAAGAAGGCGCGTTTTTTGCATGTGAAAATTTAATGGACATTAGACTGTCACAAAATTTAACCACCATAGGCAAAGGAGCATTTGCAGCTTGCAATAGTCTAGTTACGCTAGAATTGCCAAATAGCCTAAATACAATTGAAGCATGGGCATTTGAAAGCTGTCCTTTTGAGGTAATAACTATTCCTGATACAGTTACTTATATTGGACCTGCTGCATTTAACCATTGTCAATACTTGACTACATTAGTTATACCAAAAGGAGTAACTACGCTTAGTGAATATGCATTTAGTAACTGCAGCGGTTTGACTACAATTGAAATTCCAGATACTATTACGGTTATTCCCGAATATACGTTTTCTAATTGTGTCAATTTAGCTAGCATTATAATTCCTGAAACCGTTACTGATATTGGCTATGCCGCGTTTTATAACTGCACCAGCTTAAGTTCCATTGAGATACCAAATAGCGTTAGTAGTATTGCTGGGGGAACATTTCACAATTGTATTAATCTAACTTCAGTTACTCTGCCAAATAACCTTACTGCTATTACCAATTATATGTTTGAGAATTGTACTAGTTTACGTGAAATAGATATTCCTAATAGTGTTACTTCAATTGGTGAAGGAGCGTTTTTATATTGCACAAACTTGAGTAGCATTGATATTCCGGCAACTGTGACTAGTATAGGCAATGCAGCCTTTGGCGGTTGTTCTGGGTTAGATACGATTTCTATACCTGAAGGTGTAACAACAATTGGTAAGCATGTATTTGTGGAAAGCACTAATTTATCTACTATATACATTCCTAAAACAGTTACTGCAATTGGGGAGAATTCATTTGATGATTGCCCAAGCTTAATTCATATTTATTTTGCAGGAACTAAAGCACAATGGAATGACTTAAACGTTATAGTTCCTTATTATATTGTGATGCATTATTCTGGGCTGGATGGCTTTTTAGAAGAACATATTGTAACAGTTATTGTAGTAGTATTAATTATAGCTTTATTAATGGGAATACTATTTATAAGAAGAAAAAGAAAATAGAAAAAAGGCTAGTATTAGAGTTTCCTACTCATACTAGCCTTTTTGTCAATCCACCAATATTGCATGCCCATTAACGATAACAGTTTCAACATCTGCTACATTAAGAAAAGTAAGCACCGCTTCATCAGTACTAGCTAATCCAAAACCAAATAACTGAGTATCAAATAGCTGGCCTTTAGAATAAGTAGTTAACTCAGTTCCATCCTTAAGTCTAACATGCACATCTAAATCAATCTGCTTAGGAGCATCAATCTCTAACATAACTCCTAACTTAGACATCTGAATTTCTGTTAACGTTGCATCCTCACTTAACTCAACAGCAACCCGCTGAACAACCACATCCTCATCTTCAATCAAATCTAGATGGGTTGACCAAGTTCCTGGAATAACATAATCTATCCCAACATGTTCAAAACCAATTTCCATATCAGGAAAATCAGACTTACAAACTCCACCAAATCCATAAGCATTATAATAAGAGTAACCGTTTATCTCAAAATCCTCTGTATAAGCGCCAGTTTGATACTCACTATAAATTATTTTCCCATTATTCATATTCCTTAGAATGGGAGCAGAATGCCATCCTACAGAGGTATCTTCTTTACAAATATTAGTCAGCTCAAATTTACCCTTTTTAAAAGTAAAACTATCAATAATATTGCCTCGTTCAGCACTACCAATAAGCATCTGTTTATCATCCTCAATAGTATTAGCCATATCCTCTAGAGTAATAGTAGTTATTTCTGTTTCTAAATTTGTTTTTACAAAATCTGTAAATACTACTTCTATGCTATCACCATTAAAAGTTGTATCAGAAATAACATCCATAACTACAACTAACTGACGAGAGTCTGGAGTTATGTTTGCATGTAACTGCCAATCAGTTATTGAACTTTCATCCTTAATTTCAATTTTATCGAAATCTATTAATCTCATATCCTGCTGACGAAATAACGAGCCATCATCAAGCTCAAAAGCAAACACCAAGTAGCCTACTCTACCGCATAAAATAGCTTCTGCAGATGTCATTATTATGTCAGTAGATATTGTAGAATTAATATCTAACAAATTAATATTAGGGGGGATATACTGAATATTCCCACAAAACGCTAATGTATCGAAAGTAGCAGTTGCTAATATTGCGCCTAATAATATCTTGTCCAATTTCATGTTATCATCCTCATTTGTACTATAATAAAAAAGGAGAGTATATCCTCTATAAGATATACTCTCCTTTTAATAGCGTCCCCACAGGGATTCGAACCCCGGACCCACGCCTTAGAAGGGCGTTGCTCTATCCAGCTGAGCTATGGAGACAAAACTTG
>MDJM01000024.1 GCA_001994995.1 Candidatus Parepulonipiscium sp. PG-Nuni2H_MBin01
TTAGAACCGTAGGGACTATGGGGATAGCTTGGTAAATTAGACTGCAATGGTAGTCTTTACCCAAGAACCCCGTCACTTTAGTGATGGGAGGTTCAGGAGCTTAAACTTGTAATAAATGTTCGCGAACTGGGGCGTTCTGGCTTTTTTGTATATGAAACGTTAGGTAAGGAATACAATATCCAAATTGAATTAGCAGAACCTTACGTTATATTAGCTATAATTTCATTTGGCGACACGCTAGACAGCATTGATAAATTAATTAGCGCACTGCTCGATATTAGTAACCGATTTAAAATAGATACAACGGAGCATTTACCATGCGCTGAGCTAATTCATCCAAAAACAGTAATGACTCCGCGAGAAGCATATTATCACCCAAAGAAATTAGTTAATATAAAGAATTCCAATGGGTATATATGCGGTGAATCAATAATGATTTATCCGCCAGGTATACCAATCATTATTCCGGGTGAAAGAATAACAAGTGAGATTATATCACATTATTTGTATTTGCAATCTGAGAATATCTTGATTTTAAAAGACAGTGAGAATAACGATATAATACAAATTATTGATAAAGACATGGAGGATACAATGATAGATTTATGGTACACAGAAAATCACCAAGATGATACGAAATTTTCTATTCAAGTAAGTGAGCATATTCATACGCAAAAAAGTGAGTTTCAGGAGATTGATTTCTTTAAAAGTAAAACTTTTGGCACATTTTTTACACTAGATGGGCTTATGATGGTTACAGAAAAAGATGAGTTTATTTATCATGATATGATTACGCACATACCAATGGCAGTTAACCCTAATATAAAAAGGGTTTTAATTATCGGAGGTGGCGATGGAGGTACTGCGCGCGAGGTGTTGCGCTATCCTTATGTTGAACATGTGGATATGGTTGAAATTGATGAGCTTGTAGTTAGATTATGCCAAAAGTATTTGCCACTTACTGCATGCGCATTGGATAATGACCCACGTTTAACGCTTCATTTTAAAGATGGCTTAAAGTTTGTGCAAGACGCAGCAGATGGCAGTTACGATTTAATTTTAGTGGACTCTACTGACCCAATTGGACCGGGAGAAGGTTTGTTTACGTATGAATTTTATAATAACTGCAAAAGAGTATTAAGCGATGATGGGATTTTAATTAACCAACATGAAAGTCCGTACTATGAAACTTACTCCCATGAGATGAAACGCTCCCATTCTAAAATTAAAGAAACTTTCCCTATAGCTAAAGTGTATCAATTTCATATGCCAACGTATCCATCAGGGCATTGGCTGTTTGGTTTCGCATCTAAGAAGTATGAGCCTATACAAGATTTAAAAGCGGATTGGTGGAACTCATTAGGAATAAAAACTAAGTATTATAATACTGACCTTCATATAGGATGCTTTATGCTGCCTACGTATGTAAAAGAAGAATTAGAAAATGCTTAAGGTTTATAATATACAACGAGATTTAGAAAGGACGTGTAAAAATGCTAAACACATATCAATCAACTAATTTCATAGGTTGTGACAAATCGTTTGAAGAAGCGAAAATAGTAATGGTCGGAGCGCCATTTGACGGAACTGTGTCATTTCGCCCTGGAACTAGATTTGCGCCTAGTCAAATAAGACTTGATTCATATGGACTTGAAACGTACTCACCATATTTGGATTTGGACCTTGAGGATTACGCTGTAGCGGATATTGGGGATATTGAATTTCCGTTTGGAAACACAACTAAAGTGTTAGACTCAATTAGAGAAACTATTAGTAGGATTGTGGCAGAAAACAAAAAGCCATTTACAATTGGAGGAGAACACTTAATAAGTTTGCCTGCGCTAGAAGCGGTGGTACAAAAATATCCTGATTTACGCGTAATACACTTTGATGCTCATACGGATTTACGAGATGAATATTTAGGCGAAAAATTATCGCATGCAACAGTAATCAAACGCATATGGGACATATTAGGCGATAATAAAATTTTTCAATTTGGCATTCGCTCGGGAACTAAACAAGAATTTGAATGGGCGAAAGAGCATACGCATTTAAATAAATTCGATATATCTACGTTGCAAGAAGCAGTTGATACTATTACCGAATATCCAATATACTTGACAATAGATTTAGACGTATTAGACCCATCTATCTTTAGCGGAACTGGAACGCCAGAGCCTGGAGGACTGCAAATGAAAGAATTTTTGTATGCGCTACGTAGCTTAAAATATTTAAATATAGTAGGCGCAGATGTGGTAGAACTATCGCCGCATTATGATACAAGCGGAGTTTCTACATCAGTTGCATGCACAGTGATAAGAGAAGTACTATTGTTAATGTCGAAAACTAAATAAATACACTAAAAAGGTGGCAACGCGAGTGCCACCTTTTCTCTATATATAAAACAAGTGTGATTTACATCGGTCCCTCAACAACTGTGTCTCCCAAACAACATCTACACGGCCGTAGATGTTATATATATTATTTGATTTTATTATGGATTATATGTAAGATTTTGAATATCTCCAATAGGTTACAAATTGTCCAAAACCTAGTAGTGATAGCATTATTTACCTAAGCGCTTAAATACTAACAAAAGTAGCTATAAAATTGGTAATGGTTCTCAAAAATGGTCTATAGAATTATTTTCCGTAGCTAACTTTATCACTAAAGGGCAAACTAACTAAAGATACAAAAAAGGAGGGATTTTAGTGAGTTCAACAAGTAAATTTAACGGATTGTCTGATAAGATGAAAGGAATCACCTTTATTCTAATATCAGCGCTAGCATTTGCATTAATGTCAGCTTTTGTTAAGCTTGCAGGACCGTTACCAAGCTTTCAAAAAGTGTTTTTTAGAAATATAGTAGCGGCATTTGTGGCAGCATACTTAATTCACAAACATCACGGTAGCTATGTGGGGAAAAAAGAAAGCCGAAAGCTAATCTATTTACGTACGATAACAGGAACACTGGGAATATTATTTAACTTTTATGCCATAGACCACTTGGTGCTATCGGATGCAAATATGTTAAATAAATTATCCCCATTATTCGTAATAATATTCTCGTTTATCTTTTTAAAAGAGTCGATTAACATGAAGCAAATAATAGCAATTGTAGTAGCATTTGCGGGGGCATTGTTAATCATAAAGCCAAGCTTTAATGCGGATATGATACCAGGTATAGCTGGGATTTTAGGTGCGGTTGGTGCAGGGCTTGCGTATACGTGTCTTAGAGCGTTAGGAAAAAGCGAGCCATATTATACAACTGTATTTATATTCTCAGCACTATCTAGTTTAATAGTACTACCGTTTGCGCTGTGGTTCTACGTACCAATGACGTTTGGGCAGTTTGCGCTATTGATGCTTGCTGGGGTTTGTGCAACTATAAGCCAGTTCTCTTTAACACTAGCGTATGGATTTGCGCCTGCTAAAGATATTTCGATTTTCGATTATACTAACGTTATCTTTTCAGCAGTAATTAGTGCAGCGTTGTTTGGGGTATTGCCAGACTGGTGGAGCGTAATTGGATATGGCGTAATTTTCGCTTCTGCATTGTATATGTACTTCTATGCTAAGAAGCTCGATGCAATTGCCGAAGAAGAAGGCAAGCATATTCATCATGCTACTCCTACAGCACAATAGATAAAAAAATAGGCTAAAGTTAGCCTATTTTTTTTACCTATTAGCGCCCCCTACTAAAAACGGAGATAATGTCATAGCCAAATTTTGCATGTTACCAGTTTGCACCCAAACTTTACCGGGGCCTACCATTTTAGTTAAAAATAATCCTTCGCCCCCAAATACAACATTTTTAAGTCCTTTAACCATCTTAGTTTCATAACTTACCGAACTTTCAAATGCAACCAAATTGCCTGTGTCCACTAATAAAACTTCCCCATCCGATAACTCATGAGTTAGCAAATTGCCTGCCGTTTCAAGAAACACAAGACCGCTACCTGTAAGTTCTTGCAAAATAAAGCCCTCTCCACCAAAAAGCCCTGCGGATAGTTTTTTAGCAAATTTAACGCTAACTTCTATAGATTGTTGCGCACATAGAAAACTGCCTGACTGCGCTAGAATAGAATAATCTTTATATAAATTCAGTGCCATTATTTCACCAGGATAATTAGCTACTATAGTAACGTCCGAGTTATCGCACGTTGATGTATAATTTACGGTGAATAAACTTTCCCCATTTATCATACGGCCAAGACTTTTGAATAATCCACCTCTACCTTGTGTTTCCATTTTGATATTCTCTGACATGCAACCCATTCCACCTGATTGTGTGTAAATAGATTCGTTTTTGTGTAACGTTAATGTTACTGCTGGAAAAATGTCTCCAAAAATTTTATATTCCATATTGCTACTTCCTTTCTAGTTTTTTGTACCTCTAAAATACTATCATAAAATGAGTGGGAATACAATTGATTTGCGTAACTAATACAACCATAATGGGAGTGGGAAAATTTATCACTTTGACTAATAACAAAGCTTGGACATAAAAATTATTAACAAAGTTCAAATAATTTCAAAATTTATATTGCTTATATATTGTGTAAAGGTTATTATATTATTAATTAAAACTAAAGTTAAATTAGAGTTAATTAACAATGGACCCCGGAAACTTTAGGTTACTTAAGTCTAGCATATTCTCTAATTTAACAAAATCTATTAATAGGAGGAATTTAGATGACTAAACGCACAATTGCATTACTAATTAGTTTAACCATGCTCTTAAACGGTCTGTTTATGCCTGTTTTTGCTACGCAGCCCCAAATCCAAAAAGCTTTTGCTGACTCAGTTAACCAGATTATTGTAACATTTGCAAATCCACTAACCGAATTGGCTAATCCGTATGTTATAACGCCGACAGGCGAAATAATCAGTGTCACCGCCACAAGTAAAAACGATTCTACATACATATTTACACTGCCTGTAGATTTAAATGTATACGAACTATATATGGTGGGTGCAGACGACGTTAATCCCCAAGTTGTTGAGATGCGTGGGATTTTAGATAATTTATATTACGCTAACAATGACCTAGGACTAACTTACTCTACAGATGCTAGTACATTTAAAGTGTGGGCGCCGACTGCAGTTAGTGTAGAGCTTGCGATTTATGATAATGCCGGCAGTTATAACTCTGATGGGAAAGTGACAATTCATACCGATGGCGCTGAATCGTTAATGGAGGTTGATAGAACTACAGGAGTTTGGTCAATAACAATGACGGGCGACTTAAAAAATAACTATTATATGTATAAAGTCACTTTTGCAGACGGCACACAAAATTATGCTGTTGACCCATATGCTATTGCAGTTTCTGCTAATGGACAGCGTAGTGCTATTATTGATTTAGAAGAAACTAATACTGCTGCATTTAAAAACGATGTTAAACCACAGCTGCTAGATATATCCGATGCAGTAATTTACGAACTTCATGTAAGAGACTTTTCAATTGACCCTGATGCAGGCTTTGAAAATCGTGGTGAGTATTTAGCGTTTACCGAAACTGGTCTAACTATAGGAGAGAATAACGTTAGCATCGGTATTGACCATCTTGTGGAGCTTGGGATTACACATTTACACTTATTGCCTGTTTATGATTATGCTAGCGTTGATGAAATTTCATACGTTGGGCAGTTTAACTGGGGCTACGACCCGCAAAACTATAATGTTCCAGAAGGAAGTTACTCTAGCAATCCACACAATCCTATAACACGAATTCAAGAGTTTAAAGATATGGTAGCTGCCTTACATGCAAATGGCATTCGTGTTGTTATGGATGTTGTATATAACCACACTTATAGTGTAGAAGACGGGCCATTTGAAAAAATCGTTCCAAACTATTACTATCGTACACATGATAATGGTGATTATGCAAATGGTTCAGGTTGTGGAAATGAAGTGGCATCTGAGCGCCCTATGGTTAGAAAATTCATTAAAGATTCCGTTACATATTGGGCGGATGAATATAATTTGGATGGATTTAGGTTTGACCTTATGGGCCTTATTGATATTCAAACTATGCAAGAAATTACGCACGAGCTTTTAACAGAAGTTGACCCAACTATGCTTATATATGGAGAGCCTTGGCAAGCTGGTGGAAGCATTTTACCATCCGAGTTGCAAACATTAAAAGGAAGTCAAAAAGGTGAAAGTTTCGCTGTATTTAATGATAACATTCGCGGTGCAATAAAAGGTGATAGCGATACTTCCGTTGCTGGATTTGCAACAGGAGAACCTGGCAATGAGGCTGACTTAATAGAAGGGGTTATGGGTGCTATTAACACTATAGCGACTCATCCAACTGAAGTTATTTCATATGTAACCGCTCATGATAACTTAAACTTATGGGATAAAGTAATTTTTAGTCAAGGCTTAACACAAGAAGAAGGCTTTGTTAAAATTTTAGATGGCAAAATGTTAGATGGTGGAAGTGTGGAAGCAGCAGTTGCTAATGCTACAATTCATCATGACATTGACCTAGACAATGTTTTTGCAAACGAGACTGTTAGACGCACTGTTTTATCAAATGGCATTGTTTTAACATCGCAAGGAATTCCTTTTTTACATGCTGGTGAGGAACTTTTAAGAAGCAAATACGGTGACCACAATAGTTATATGAGTCCAGATGCAATAAATATGATACGCTGGGAGTTAAAAGATAAGTTTGTTGATGTATCAAATTACTATCAAGGATTAATAGAGCTTAGAAAAGCGCATCCTGCGTTTAGTATGGAAACAGCACAGTTAGTAACAGCGCATTTTACTACGCTGCAACAAGAAGATAATATTGTAGCATTTAGTTTAGGTGAGCATGCAAATGGAGATAGCTACAAAAACATTGTAGTTATATATAATGCAAATAACGAAGCGAAAGACGTAGCTCTACCACATGCGGCGGATTGGAATGTAGTTGTGGATGATACAAAAGCTGGAACTGCTATATTAGAAACTTTATCAAACGCAAGTTCAATCTGTGTTGCTCCGCTATCTATGACGGTATTATATGATGAAGAAAGTGCATACGAACAAATCCCAACGACTATTATTTTACCACAAGAAACGTTAGGACTTGGCGTTAATAATTCATATATAGTAAACGTAGTTGTGCAAGACCAATTTGGCCACAATATGTTGGCAACAGTTGAAGCTATAGTTAATGATGACATTGTTAGTGTAGACGATAATAAAATAATTGCTAATGAGGTAGGCGAAACAACACTGACTTTTAAATGCGCAGAAGCAGTTGCAATGTTAGAAGTTGTTGTTGTGGAACAATTAATTCCGACTACACTTACTATTTCGCAAAACCAAACAGTTCACACTGGATTTGATATTACAATTACAGCTGAAGTTAACGACCAATTCAATAGAGCAATTGCAAATCCAACTATTGACTGGCAATCATTAAACGCGGATATAGCCTCAGTTACTCCTGCAGGCAAAGTAACTGGCCACTTAGACGGTGTAGCTACAATTATTGCTAATGTTGGAGAGCTTAGCGCTACTACAGATGTGATTGTTGCACCTTATGAAAACCGTTATATTGTTGTGGAGTATTATAGACCTGAGCAAGATTATGCTGATTGGAATTTATGGGTGTGGAATACAGGTGTTATGGATGGGGAAATTAATTTTACTGAAGATTTAGATGGAATGAAAATTGCTTATATTGAGATTGGCCCAACTGCTGAAAGTGTTGGTTTTATAGTACGCACACAAGACTGGGTAAAAGATATTGATGCTGACCGTTTTGTTAATACAACTGAGACCATTACTACAATAAGAGTTAATCAAGGTGAAGCTGAGTTTGAAATAATTAAATAAAAATAAAACCGCAGAGACTTAATGCTTTGCGGTTTTTTTGTCTTGCTTCGCTATTCTATTTTAAGTTGCTTTGCCTTAAGCCTATTGTAAGTAGCTTCTCTACTTAACTTATATATTGCAGCGGCACTTGGCACGCCAAGAATAATACCGATTAATCCTAATAAATTTCCGCCGATAGTAATCGCGAACATAACCCAAAAGCCAGGTAAACCTAACGAACTACCAACAACTCTAGGATAAATCAAATTGCTTTCTAACTGCTGTAATACAACGATAAATAAGATAAACCATACAACTTTCATAGGGTCAGTAATATCTGCCATAAGAATAATAAACGATGCTGGAATAGTCCCAATCCACGGACCAACCATAGGAACAATGTTAGTTACGCCTATAATTACGCTTACTAACATAACATACGGAAAATTAAATATCGTCATTCCTATAGAACATAAAAATCCAACAATACATGACTCCAACAATTGCCCCGCGATAAATCCTGAAAACGCTTTGTCTACTACAGTTTTTACATGCACTAAGTACGTAGCAGTCTTCTCTCTAAAAATTGCATAAGTCACTTGCTTCACTTGTCTGCCCAGCGTTTCTTTTCCTAATAAGAAATAAACCGAGAACACAAGAGCAATAACCATATTGATAACACTTGACGTTATCGAGAAAATCCAGTTCATCAAACTTGGGATTAAGCTAGATAACCAACCTGTTACAATTCCTAATAACTGCTGCCACGTCGCTTCTATTTGCACCCATATTTCAGGAACCGTTAAATTAAGCTCTATCAGCAGTTGTTCAACATACTCCTCTGCTATTATATATTGCTTTTGAATTTCTGGCACCAACGTATTTATACTTTCCCAAATCTGCGGCACAACAATCATTAGCAACACGACTACAAACCCAATAAACAAAGTGTATGATAATAACAAAGCTAACACTGGCTTTAGTTTATCAAAATAAGTACCATCACCTTTATATCTTAACGCCTTATCACGTAAAAAATTAAAAGGGCCTCTTAATATATAGGCAATAATAAATCCATATGTTACAGGAATGAATACGCCTACTACAAACGCAACTGCGCCACGAAAAGTAGCAAGATTGCTTAATACAAGTAGCACTATTATACCTACAACGACTACTATAAGGTTTTCTTTTACTCTATTTTTATTCATAAATTAACTCCATTCTTTAATTTTAGGGACTAGTTCCTCGAATTATTTTACTATAAATTTACTGCATTGACAAGAAGCTATCTTAATTTCTAAGATAGCTTTAGTTTGTTGATAAATTGTTATTTATTCAAATTATACTTATAACTTGGGCTGATGGGTTAAAACCTTATCTATTTTAGCATATTTTTTTAATTTGAATTGCTAATTAGCGTTAAAACTTCATCTATTCTAGCATTGCCTATTTCTATATTTGGGTATTTGCTTGCAAACACTTCTTTATCACCCACTAAAACTTCATATTGCAACCCACGCTTTCTAGCAGCAATAAACTCTTTTGTCTGTAGCTTTTCAAAATCTGCATCTTTCATCCGTGCAATTGCATATTCATAAACCAACTTATCTTTTAGCTCTTGAAAAATAATCTTACCTTCATCGATAAAAGTAATATTATCCGCAATCTTTTCCAAATCGCCTGAAATATGCGAAGACATTAAAATAGAATTATCCTCCTCCGAAACGAACTCCACCAACAAATCCAGCACTTCCTCACGCGTAGCAACATCTAAGCCGCCAGTCGCCTCATCCAAAATTAACAACTTAGCCCCATGCGATAACGCAACAATAATCGAAAGCTTCATTATCATGCCACGCGAAAAAGTTCTAATCTTCTTTTCAAGCGCTAAGTTAAACCTATTTAATAGCTCGGTATATCTTGCATCATCCCAGTTAGAATAAGTTTGTGATAACACATGTTGTAGCTGAGTTACAGTTAAATCACCAGAAAAAGTAGACCCATCAAACACAATGCCCACATCTTCTGTCACATCACTTACTTCCTTATTAAACACTTTAACTACGCCACTATCTTTATTAATAATATTTAACGCCGCTTTTATAGTTGTAGTCTTGCCTGCTCCATTCCTTCCCACAAGTCCCATTATAGAACCCTTTTCTACTTTAAAACTTATATCTTCTAGCGTAAATGTATTGTAACTTTTACATAAATCTTTTATTTCTAACGCATACTCCATCTGTCCACTCCTTAGTTTTTCGCTTTATATACACACTATATTCATTCGCTCCAAATATGTCAATGCTTTTTGCTAAAACTTTTGATAAATCTTCCTATTATAGTTTATAACGCCAAAGCCATACTATATATATCATAATTAATATGACTATGATTTTTTGGAGGTGGGATAAGTGAAATTAGAAGTGATTGACCTAAAAAAGCATTTTGGCGATAAAGAGGTTTTAAAAGGCATTTCATTTACAGTAGAAAATGGCCAACCGTTGGGACTGCTAGGCCAAAATGGTGCTGGCAAAACTACCACCATAAGAACTTTAATGGGCATTTACGACATCGAACATGGGGAAATTTTATTAGATGGTAAGCCATTTAACTTGGGAAAAGAAAGTGTGGGCTATTTGCCAGAAGAGCGCGGACTATACCAAGATATTAAAGTAATCGAACAACTGGTGTATATTGCTAAGCTACGCGGTTTAAGTGCTAAAGATGCTAAAAGAGCTAGCAACAACGCTTTAGCTAAGCTAGAAATTTCACACTACGCCGATAAGTTAATTAAAACGTTATCAAAAGGTAATCAGCAGAAAGTGCAATTGGCACAAACTATAGTTCATAACCCCAAAATTGTTATATTAGATGAGCCGTTTAGTGGTCTAGACCCTGTCAATTCGCAAATTTTAAAAGATGTAATTTTAGAACTTATTGCTGCAAATAAAATCGTTATATTTTCAAGTCATCAAATGAATTTTGTTGAAGAGTTCTGTAAAGATATAGTTATTATTAAAGATGGTGCAGTTGTGTTGCAAGGTGACTTAGAAAAAATCAAACAAGATTTAGGCGGCAATCGTTTAGTCATTAAAGCTAATGGGGATACCAATGTTGATTTAGTAACTAAACTGCATAGGCTATTTGGGCCAACTTGCGAATATAAAATTACGCCCGATGATTTAATTGTTACACCAACAAGCGCCCTTACTAAAAACGAGTTAATAAGCCGAATTGCGCAAAATGATATTGACTTAAGATACGTAAAAATGTATGAGCCTAGTTTACATGATATATTTGTAGCTAAAGTTGGGGAAGATGAACCAGCTCTACCACCACAACCGGATTTGCTAGATTTTTGTAAACATTTTGGAGTAGAGGAGTGAACGCATGAAGCAGATAATAACTGTCTTTAGTTTTGAGTTTTTAAACTATATAAAGAAAAAAGGATATATAGGATTTACGCTTTTTGTATCCATACTTGTATTCGCTGGCTTCTTTGGCCCGCGCGCTGTAGTTGCTTATATCGGCTATAGATTAGATAAACACATGGATACTGAAGCTAATGGCGAAGCTGAAAACGAAGCTGACATTGACAAATATGGAATAATAGATAGACAAAACGTTATATCGCATAATATGTGGCAATCGTATTTTCCACATAGCGAGTTTTTAGTGTTTGACAATATAACTACGTTAGAAAATGCGGTAAAAAATGATGAGATACTATGTGGTATCGTGATTGATGATATATACGATTTTAAATGTATAGTAAATGATAACTCAGCTAGAAATACTGCAACTCTAATTAGTAATATGCTAATAGATACGCAAAAGCAACTTGTGCTTAACCAACTTAATATTTCTATTGAAGAAATCGATGCGCTATATGCACCGCATATAAACTCTGAAACAATAGTACTTGGTGTGGATGGTAGCGCAAATTATACGTTCGGTTACATGACTATAATGTTAGTTTATTTTATGATTATACTGTACGGACAATCTGTCGCCACTTCAGTTGCCACTGAAAAGACTAGTAAATCGGTAGAAGTACTGCTAACTAGCGTAAAACCAGCTTGTCTAATTGTAGGCAAAGTGGTTAGTGCTGCTGTAGCTGGCATTTTACAAGTGGTAATTGTAGCTCTTAGCGGATGGGCAGCGTTTATGCTAAACCGAGATTTCTATATAGCAGACGGCACTATTTCAGATATATTTGCTTTTAATTTATCATGGAGTACAATAGCGTTGTTTTTAATATTTGCAATACTAGGCTATTTCCTATTTAGCTTTATGATAGGCGCAACTGCAGCTAATATAACAGATATGAAAGATATAGGCAGCGCAATCCAGTTTCCGCTTTTTTTAATGCTAATAGGTTTTTTCGTAAGTCTAACGTACCTTGGCATTAACCATGACGATATGTTTCTTAGGATAGCTTCAATCTTCCCGCTAACTTCTCCGTTTGCTATGGTAGCTAGACTTTGTATTACCACAATACCAACGTGGGAAATCGCATTAAGTATAGCAATTTTAATTTTAACGATAGGTGTAACAGTAATTTTTTCAGTTAAAATTTATACACGAAGCATAATGAGCAGTACCAAAGTTAGTTTATTTAAGTCATAAAAGTTAATTTGTTTGTAGACAGGAGGTTACTCATGTATACTGAATACGATGGAGAAATAATCATAAAATCACGACCATTATTAATATTCTTTATCAATACAGTTGTGTTTTTTGGGATATATATAATTTTAGGAATGTTTTTTGCAGATACAATCGGTGATGCGTTATGTATGACAATTGCAGTTTCGATTTCCACAATTCTTTCTGCCGTAGCGATTAAAGATGAAATTAAAGACTGCTTTAAACGGTTAGAATTTAAGCAATTTATAGTTTGGGTCGTTGGTGGCTATCTGCTTTTCTTTATAGTTGAACCATTTGTGATAGCGCCAATAATAGAACATGTATTTAATCTGCAGCCTGAAACTACTAATAATGAATTAGTGACACAAATAACTTCTACTTCTCCTATAATATACTTTATCGCATTTAGCTTTCTGATGCCAATTAGAGAAGAGCTTGTATATAGATACAGTTTAATAGGAACCGGAGATTCATTTTTAATATTGCGAGTACTATTTAGTAGCGGTTTATTTGCCTATATGCATTTAGCTGGCGGACCTATGATTTATGGCGTTTATTATTTGTTTTTTGCATTAATATTAGCCTTTATATATGAGCACAGTGATGGCAACATTTTATATCCAATAGCGCTTCACATTGTAAATAACTTTATAGCCTTATTAATTAGCTAAAAAAAAAGGAGAGTCCGCTCTCCTTTTTTTAAATTCAATATATCATACTACAACTTCCGCTCTTGTAGCGTTTGCCTTAGGTTCTAATTTTGTTCAATATATCTTAACGCAACAGCTGCAACTTCCGCTCTTGTAGCGTTTGCCTTAGGTTCTAACATACCATTACCTTTGCCATTAATTATACCGTTGTTATATGCCCAAGCCATTGCTGTTGCTGCATAATCCGAAATAGAACTGCTGTCTTTAAATTCAGTTAAATTAACATCAGCAACATTTGGTCTGCCTGCGTAGCGCCATAGTATAGTCACTAACTGCTCGCGAGTTACACCATCAGTTGTGCCAAATTCAGTTTCGCTATAACCGCCAACTAAATCGTTATATGTGGCCCATGCTATCGCTTGAGAATACCAAGCATCAGCGCGTACATCTTCAAATGTAGTCGTTGCATCCACAAACGGTGTATTTGCCATTCGGTGAATAACTGTAACTAACATAGCGCGCGTCATTTGTTCATTTGGCGCAAATTCCGTTTCACTAACTCCGCCAAATAGCCCCATTAAATTAGCTTGTGCTACAACTTCATAATACCAATCAGTTGGTTTTACATCGTTAAATGGATTTTCCCATTTAGTATTTTGCTGGCTATTTATATCGTTATTTTGCGTTATATCGCTATCTTGCGTTTGCTCATAATCTTGCGTTATATCTTGCTCGCTATTTTGTGTTACTTGGCTAGTTTGTATTACTCCACTAAAATCAAAGTTAGGATAGTAATAATCATACGTATTAGTACTTGGCAACGTAACACTAGGTGCTGAAGTTCCTGGATTATCTGTATTTGGTGTATCCGTATCAGGATTATCTGTATCAGGATTATCTGTATCAGGATTATCTGTATTTGGATTATCCGTATCAGGATTATCTGTATCAGGATTATCCGTATTTGGATTATCTGTATCAGGATTTTCAGTATCAGGTGTTTCAGTATCTGGATTTTCCGTATCAGGATTATCCGTATCTGGCTTATCTGGATCCGGAGTTTCAGTATCTGGCGTTTCAGTATCTGGCGTTTCAGTATCTGGATTATCAGTATCTGGTGTTTCAGTATCTGGCGTTTCAGTATCTGGATTATCAGTATCCGGTGTTTCTGTATCAGGATTATTCGTATCCGGCGTTTCTGGATCTGGAGTTTCTGGATCTGGCGTATCAGGATCCGGAGTTTCTGGATCTGGTATTTCTGGATCTGGCGTATCAGGATCTGGAGTTTCTGGATCCGGAGTATCTGGAGTCTCAGGATCTGGAGTATCTGGAATTCCTATACTTGGTAGTTCGTCCTCACTATGTACGTTAAACAAATTAGAAACGGTTTTATTAAAGCCCCTATCAATCGCTTGAATATTCACACCGTTAAATAACACCTTATAATCCTCAATATCATATCCATCAAACGTTAACAATCCTATATCCAACTTTTCATCAAATAACTCATAACTATTATCAATATAAATAGACAACTGGTCTTTACTATCACTAACTGCCACCGTAACAGCTGCTGACTTAATAAATTCATCTGAAAAATCAAACTCCCAATTTTCATCTAACACTTCATCATCAAACGCTAAATTTACTTGCACTGCTGTTGCTCCGTTAAGATTATCAACGCTTAAAAACACACCATCTTGGTAAAACACTAAATCCGCACCTACTAAATTTTCCATATCAATTGACTCAGGCTCCACAACAACCTCATTAGCAGAAATAACACCTGCCGACACAAGTAAAGATACAGCTAAAATCGCACTTATTTTATTTTTCATAATATTTGAGCAAGGAGCAAAAGCCCCTTGCTTCCCCCTTTCTAATCTTAATAACTTAATAACTTAATAATTCTAAAATAATGCTAAAACCCTTTATTCTAAAACAATAGTCGGTAACGTTGCATAGCTTGGAGTTACAACCCAATTAGTCGTACTAGTATTTCTATCATTAACCGACGCATAATATGGGTCATCACTGCGCTTTAACTCAGCCTGAATATGGACTGGGAATATACTATCAATATGATTATGCGCCCCTTCTTCATGTCCATGGTCATGGTCGTGGTCATGGTCTTGGCATCCTAAATTTGCCTCAGCCTGCACATCTGGAATAAATATAAATAACCCATCGCTAGTCTCAGAAACTTCACCATCCTGCGGAACTTCTGCAAATAAAATCGACTCACCATTAATATAACGCTCAACCTCATTAGACGTACCATAAGTATGGTCAATTTCTAAAAATCTTCCTTTCATAAATACAGTATTATAAACTGGGTCTCCTCTATAAGTACCCACAATAACAACTGTTCCTTCAGCAATCATACCATCCGCTCCAGCCGAAGCGTCATAAATATAATCATGCCCCATTATTCCCATTACCGTATCAGTGTTAAACTCAATATTATCGCCTGGATATTGTATAAAGTTAAGTGCTTCTATAAATGCCTCCTTATCACTAACACCCGAAATAGCAACAGTATCTAAATCGTAATTCCAAATACGCTTATCCGCTAATGGTGCGCCCGGTTTATTAAAATACGCTATAAACTTATCATCGTCGCTACTATCGTTACTATCAAAATCTACCGTTTCAATAAGCTTATCATATACAACTTCACTAGACATAACTGGCGCAGTATCCTCCAAACTAATAGCGCTGCTAGTCGTAACCACTTGTGCTGTGTAAACGTTAATCTTATCAGTAGTATTTGGATAGTCACCAAGCCTAATACCACTGCTAGTAGTCGTTTGCACAAAATTAATCACTATATCATCACCAATAATTTCAGCCGAAAAACTATCTTTAGGTACAGTCACATCATAGCTAATTTTAACTTGACCAGCATCAATTTCATCTAACGCCATTCCAAGCTTCGTTATAGGCACTAAAGTGTATTCGTAAGATAAGTTATTGGCAGCCCCGATTTGGTCACTAAACGATAACGAATTAATATTCATAAACCCAACAGATTGTCCATTTTTATAAACTCTAAAACCTTGCAATGCTTCTTTCTCACTCGTAGACAATCCGCTAACACTAACCTCAACTTCTCCACCAGAAATATCGCTAAATTCTATAAATTCAGAAGTAGCCGTTACATTCGATGAAATAGATGTAATATCTTTAGCTCCATTTAATCTAAGTGCTCTTGACTCATCATTTAAATACTGGATTTGTCTAGGCTCCGATTGATATGTACTCATTTGCGCAACTGCATCTGCCGATAACGTTTTACCCCAACTTGCAAAAAAGTCACTTAAATCTCTATTTGCAACAATAGAAGAAATTATAGCAATTCGCTCATCTTTCGTATAATCAGAATAAGCTCCTGCTCTATATAGCTTATTAAAATTATAGAAAAAATTATCCTCTTGAATTTCATAAACGCCATCATAAGCCAAATGCAACTGCCAATACATTCCTAACTCCACAAACACATTGTTAGATGCACCTACAGTTTGTACGCTAACTTTCTCAAACACATCATCAAATGGCACGCGTGAAGTATTCGCTTGCATATCATCATCCCAAACTTGTGCAAATAGCGAATAAATGTTATTTGTAACTTCAACATAGCCAATAGTATCTAAATTATGGCCAACT
Organism: Candidatus Parepulonipiscium sp. PG-Nuni2H_MBin01; assembly: GCA_001994995.1. Taxonomy (GTDB): domain Bacteria; phylum Bacillota; class Clostridia; order Lachnospirales; family Cellulosilyticaceae; genus Parepulonipiscium; species Parepulonipiscium primum. The sequence continues at coordinate 16,790 of MDJM01000024.1, forward strand.
TCATGAGCAATTCCCCATCCAAATGTATTGCGACCGCCTTTAGCCGTTGGCACACCTTGGATTAACGGCGCACATGAGCCATGTTCAATCCCAACATGACTACCTGCTGCATACATAAATGCACCAGTAAACATTTGCATATATCGGATGTTCTGTCTAGTCTGGTCCATAAAGTCTGCTTCATCAACACCATATGTAGTAAACATGATTTCCATAAATTCAATCCACGCTTCAGTGTTATCATAAACCTTATCGATTTTTTCATCTAGCGTTAACGTTTCTCCAATACCATTTAAAATAGCATCAGCAGGCATAGAAAGTAGCACATATGGCATTGAAATTTCAGTCGCATTGTAATAATTATCTGCAAGAGTGCTATCCCACAGCTTTAATTCATTAACATATGTATCAAGGAAAGTAATGTAGCTTTCAATTGCAGTCCTACGCTCAGTTTCCGTCATATCAAACCAGTTAAATAACTCAAGCACTGGCATCTGTTTAACTGCCACCTTATTAAACTCAGTTTCATCACTATGGTGAATGGCATGAAGCTTAATTTCATCAGCGCGGTTACCATTGTAACTATAATATAAAACGCCACCTTGATTAGTTGATGAAACTATATTTGGCAACGTAATTTCATTTCGACCGCTAGTTAAAGTAATATACTCACCTTTCCAAGCAGTGTTTTCAGCATAAAATTTAGTCGGAACAACAGTAACAGTTTCGCCTTGTGGAATATCCGCGTAAATAGTAACCGTTTCACCAGCTTTACCTGTTAAACCTAACGGCTGCAAACCGCCAACGGCATTAAGACCGTCAAAAACTACACCTAATGCATCAGTATTGTTATCAAGCAAGTTTTGAGCTAACTTAAGTTCGTTACTTAAAGTATTGTGATTTACATGATAACTACTCTCATCTCCAAGTCTATCAACCAATTCATCTATCATCTGCTGCGTAACATGTGGATTAATTTCTGTAAACGTAATATCGGTAAATAAATCCGCAATATCATCGGCTAAACTATCGTACTCATAAAAATGGATTTCTGAAAGCGACGTAACAGTTGGTGCGCCAGCATAAATACCATTTGCAACTTGAATTTTTGCAACATTCGATTTTTCAAACGGTAAAACATAATACGATTTTCCCTCAGCATTAGTAACCTTAGTTGCAATAGCATCTGATAAAGTATATGGAGCCGCCGCATCTAAATCATCTCCATCTTCCCAAATTGAAATTTTATAAGAACCATTGCCTTGCCAATGCGCTCCCATACTATTAGAATAAATCCCATCTAGCCTTGGAACCCACACAAGATAATCCATCTCATACGGCTCATGGAAAGTAAACTCAACCGTACCATCTTTATACCAAACTTGTGCAGTCCAATGCGTTTCATAATCTTCATCATAAACATAACCAATATCAAATTCATCATTATAAAAATCTCCGATGTTTGAAGTGTTAATAAGACGCGCACTAGCGATATTAGACGCACTTATCAAATTGGTTTTAGGAACTCCAGGGTCACTAATTATTTCTTCAAACGGCATTGCTTGATAAACAGTTGAAGCCGGACCTTCTCCTAAATCATTTTGTGCTGTAACATAAACGTCGTACATAACATCATTAGTAAGTCCTGTAATAGTATACGATGCGCCAACAACGTCGCTAACTTTTATGTAATCATTATTATCCGCTGCTCTATAATAAATATTATAAGTATCAGCATTAGAAACTTCTTTATATGAAACGCTAATTTCACTATCCCCTGCTCTTAATGATACGCTCTGAACCTGTGTTGGAATTTTAGCCGTTTCTGGAGTGGCAGAAACTACATTAGAAGCACCACTTTCCCATGTGCCAGATGTTGAAGTTACAATAAAATAATATGTTGTTCCATTTTCTAATTTCTCATTATCAAACTTACTAATAGTAGCAGACTCAGTCGCGACCTGCTCTACAAGCGTATAATCAGCTAAATCCGTAGAGTAAGTATCCGACATATAAACATTGTAACCAGTAATATTAACAGCGCGGTTCCATAAAAGCGAAATTTCCGCGTCGCTCGCTTTTGCCGTTAAACCTGTGACTAGAGATTGATTTGTCACTGGGTTTGCTGGTACAATATCCTCTAAAAACGTTACATCGCTAATTGTTACATAATCTACGTTGCCATATGCATCACTAACCGAAGTAACCGAAATTGTAACTTTTTTAACTGCAACTTTCGTACCAAGATTAATTACAACAACATTACCTGATTCATCAACACTTCTGACTAAACCAAACATTTCATCTAACTCAAAAGCCTCAGTTATTTCAACCCCGTCTTCTATGTATGTAACAAAAACCTCTCCAGTCAAAGCTTTAAGCTCGCTTGGAATAGTAAATTGAATCTGCTGTGTTTCGATTTCAGATGCAAACGGAATTTCTATATCAATTCGGTTATCCGGCGAAATCACACCATCGCTTTTAATAGTTACAAATCCTTCATTAGCCAAATCACCAGCTATAACTTCTCCACCCGAAATTATTATGTCTTCTATTACAGTTTTTAAAATCGCTGAAGTATTAAAAATTTCTTGCCCAACTAAATCTTCATTATCAAGAATTCGATTAACAATGGCCAAATCCACAATATCAACTATACCATCGTTATTTAAGTCAGCAGCAAAACTGCTAGAAGATAAATCCGCTATTACGGATTCCAAATCCAGCTGAGTAATAGTACCATCACCATCAACATCACCTAGCGAAAACCCAGCTCCGTTAGTATATAAAACAACCGCCTTACTATGAGTATCAATTACAATATCATCTGATGTAAACGAACTAAACTTATTTCCGCTAACGCCAAACTTGTAAGTACCAAGCGGTAACGACTGTATGTTAATATCTAAATAACAAACCTCCTCGCCATAACTAATCGGCGTACCATCCGCATTTAAAAAACTCATTTCATATTTATAATCACCTACAGCAGTTTGGGTAAAATCGTTAATATCAATTTCGCCTACAATCGAACCATCTTCATTATGTAATGTAACAACCATATCCCGACTATCAAGGTCAACCTCTGGAACCGCAAATGCAATTTTTAAACTTAAATCCCCTGAAACTGCCTCATGTTCAGTAACACTATCAATATTATCTTTAGCCTCCGTCGCCATAATCTTATTATTCAAAATCCCAATACTACCAAGTGCAGTTTCCGCTAACAAAGCAGCAGCCAAAAACATCGAAAATGCTTTACGCATATTAAAATCCCCCTTTTTATAATTTCTGATTTCATTATATCATATTTTGGCGATAATATCCCTAGTAATATATGGTATAAAAAAAGCAACGACATTATTAGCCGTTGCTTCTTAACTCTTATTTACTAACATCCATAAACCTATTTAAAATAGCTGCAATTTCAGCTCTACTAGCAGTACCTTTAGGGTCTAAGATATTCCCATCTTTACCACCCATAATTCCACTACCTACAGCCCATTCCATAGCAGAATTAGCCCATTGTGAAACTAAACCACCATCATTAAAGCTAGATAAATCGCCCGCTTTTTCTACATTGTGACCTTTGTACATAGCGTAGTTATGCATAACTGTTACTAACTGCTCTCTTGTAATATTCTCATCAGGACGGAAAGTTCCATCTTCAAATCCACTATATACACCAGCTCCTACAGCCCAAGTAACTGAAGGCGCATACCAATCACGAATTGCAACGTCAATAAATTCGCTAGTTGCAATTACAGGTAAGTTACCATCCATTCTATGAAGGATTGTAGCAAGTTGCCCACGAGTTGCAGTTGAATGTGGCGCCCACTGGTCTTCGCTCATTCCTAAAATTAATCCTTTTGCATATACGTTAACCACATCTGCATAATACCAAGCTGAATCTACTACGTCAACAAAAATTTCTGTTAAATCAATCTCAACAACTGATGGTTTTGAAACTGAAACAGTAATCTCTTTATCTACTTGAACAACTTCTTCAATCTCTTCAACCTCTTCAACTTCTTCAAGCTCTTCAACTTCTTCATCATCTAAAGTTGTAGTATTATCAAGTGAATAATTTGGATAAGAGAACTCTGGGTAGTATGATGAACCACCAATCTCATAAACTCTAACCGAAATAAATAACTGTGCAGTGTTTGCATCATCATCTGTTGCAGTGTACTCAATAGTATAATTTCCTACAACATCAGTATCCACCGCATCTACCACTTCACTGTTTAAGCTAATTACATGCTCAACTTTAACATCGTACTCATTACCATCCGCATCAACAGCAGTTGCAGTCACTTCTGGCATTTCAAACTCTCCACCTTTAGCCACAGAAAAAGATGTAGCTCCGTCATAGTTAATAACAACTGGCGACTCTAAAGTAACTCCAAATCCTAAATCTTCTAACTCTTTTAAAGCAGCGTCTACATCACCTTCATAAGTTGCTGTATCAACCGTTAAATCTACCTTATCAGAATCTAATTTCTTTAATGTATCCAAAATACCATTATCAAATAACTCTGCTGAGAAAGTTAACTCCTCTAATGCATCAAGATTTTCTAACGCATCAAACTCCTCAATAGCATTGCTTCCCAATAAATTTAAGCTAGTTAATTTCGATAAAGACTCAATACCTTCTAAGCTAGTTAAGTTAGGGTTAGTCCCAAGATTTAACTCTTCTAAATTCGCCATAACATATAATCCAGCTAGTGGAGCTTCTGCTGCAATCGCCTCAATATCCTCAATAGTAATACCTTCGTCTTCTAACATCTCCTCAAAAGAATCATAATCATCTGAGTCAAAATCTTCATAGAAATCTTCAACGCTAAGTTCTCCGCCTAAATCATTATCACTTAAATCTAAAGAAGTAATTTCAATTACGTCACTTGTACGACCTTTAAATACAACTCGCTTAATCTTATTTCCAGAAATGTGTAACTCATCTAACGACTTAAATGCGCTTAAATCAATAAACTTAATTTTATTCCCTCTAACATCTAACACTCTAAGCTCTTCTAAATCTCTAAGGTGATTAATGTTCTTAATTTTGTTATTTCTTAAGTCTAAAGTTTCTACAGAAGTAGCATTAGCAAGCGCTTTTAGCGACTTAAGATTACGATTAATAGCATCATCAAGCGTTACTAACTCTTCAACAGCATTTAAATCAACATACTTACCATCAACAGTTACACCATTATCTTCTAAAACCGCACGCATAGCTTTACTCTTAACATGCAATGAATTTACTATAACATCCTCTTCTACAACAATAGCCGTAATAGTTGGCAAAGTAACACCTGTTACATCATACTGAGCATCTGTTACAGTTGCTGTATATACAAAAGTAGCCGCTTCTGATGTGCTAAACTTCTTATCAGACTCCCACTTAACATCTAAAGTAAGTGCGCCATGAGTTGTAGAATGACCTATTAATGCAGATGGTAAAATTGGCTCCTCTTTACTACCAACCTCAAAACTTTGCGTAGCTAAACTTTCAGCTAACACTTCCACATCCTCAACAACGATAATCTCTGCCGGCGCTACTTTAGTACCAACCTGTAAACTATCTTTAAATTCCTCAATCGCTGCTGTTAAACTCGTATTAACCTTATTAACTTCAATTTGGCTAAGCGCAGTTGCTAAATCAGCTTCCGCTAATTTAATAGCATCTTCTAACGCAGTCATTACAACTGTAGTTACATACTCAACACCTTTATCAACTAAAGCTTGCTCTAAATCTTTAACTAAAGTTTCAGTAGCCAACTGTTTAGCTAACTTAATAGATTCCTCAACATCAGCTTTATTTAAACCGCCTACATCTACAGTACCAGTTTTAATAGCACTATTGAAACTGTCAATAGCAGTTTTTAAAGTAACTCCAACATTATCTACAGATTGTTGAGTAGTAGCAGCCTTTAAAGCAGTTTCAGCAGTTGAAATAGCATTATTTAATGCTTTCATTGTAGAAGTTGTAACGTATTGCGTACCTTTAGCAACTTCGTTTTCATTTTTATCTAATACTACAGTCTCATCTGCAAGTTTTTGCGCAGTCGCAATTAACGTAGTTACAGCCGACTTATCTACAATAACTTGATTAACAACCACATTAACTTTTACATCCTCAAAAGTTTTAGTTTCGATTGTTAAAGTATAACTACCGCCCACTAAAGCATCAGTTTTAATAGTTAAAATATCACCAAATACAGACCACGCTAATTCTTCATCGCCAATAGTAACCTTAGCTATATCCATAGCCCAAACTTTAGCATCAGAATTTTCCAACTTAAGAGCTAGCTCTGAACCAAACTCAATTGATTGTCCATCAAAACTTGGTACCACAACTTGAACGCTTGTATCAATTACAAACTCAGCACTAACTGGTGTACTATCTCCAGCACCATTAGTATTTACAACAGACACAGTATAAGCTCCATCATTAAAATTATCAAATTTCATTTCAACATTCGGCCAATCTTTATTTGTATTTTGAACTTTATTAGCCTTAATTAATTTTCCTTCAGAATTGAAAATACTAACAGTTGCATCAGTAGCTAAACTATCTGCCACAAACTCAATAACAGCAACATTTTGTGCAGTTTTAACCTCTAAACCTGTAATTGCATTAGGCTTTTCAAGCTGAGCTTCTTCTACAGTAATATCACATGTAGCTGTAAACGTACCAAACTTAGTATCATTAGCCGTTACAGTAATAACAGCATTACCAGCTTTCTTAGCCGTTACATTCCCATAAACATCCACACTAGCTACATCATTATCACTTGAAGACCATGTAACAGTAGTATCTTTAGCATCAGCTGGACTAACCGTTGCAGTTAACGAAATTCTTTCATTTACTTTAAGCTGTGCTGAAGTTTGATCTAAAGATAGTCCATCCACATAAACAGTTTTATCTGCTACAAGAGTTGTAATAGACTTAACTTCATTAGTACTAAAACCACCAATACCATCTTTAGAAATACCTACAGCCCATACATTATATGTAGTATCCTCATCTAATCCATCTATATCATACACCAATGACGCTGTACTATCCACATCAAACTCTTTATGAGGAATATCGCCAGCTACATCATAAAAACCTGGCGTAGTCGTTGTTACATCAGCAGTTACACTATCTGAAGTGTAATAAATTCTAATAGCTGAAGTAGTAGTTATCTCAGTAGCTTCAGCTTTTACAGCAATAGCTGAATGAGTTGTAGTTGTAACGCTATGAACCGTAACAGCACCTGGAGTAACTGAAGATGGAGTTGTAACCCCTGATTCAACAGCATAAGCCGAACCATTAATTGTTTCTGTTGTTATTGTGCTAGCATATGAAAGCGGAACAATATTAGCCGCCACAGATACTGTAATGATACTTGCAACCATTTTTTTAACTTTAATACTCATTTAATTTCCCTCCGTATATTTAATATAGTCAAATCCATCATTACAACGGATAAAAACAGAGGTAATACAAATATGTAATATATAAAAACAAATTAGATTACCTCCCCAACATTTAACCTAACTTTTATCATTTCTCCCTTAGTCCTATAAATGAGCATTATAATCATATTATCACATATATAAGACACCTTTATAATACCACTACCAAAACAAAATTGCAACACCTTTTTATTATTTTTGTCACATTTCGTAATAATATAGCAATATATACTAAAATACTCTCTTTAAGTTATTATAAAATAGCAATAATCTCTATTAGATATTGTCAAATTTACTAAAAAAAATATAGCTATTCGACATAATTATATACTTGTATTTTTAGCAAAAAAAAGATACCAACATTTGGTATCTAACTTTTCTTTAACTGCTTTTCTACATCTAAAATCTTGTGCTTAGAACAACGCGCTTGTTCTTGTATTAATTCAATATAATTAGGCCTACCTTCATACTCCACCAATAAAGAAGCTATATACGTAACTAAATGCTTATCGCGCAAAGCCTGCGCTAATTCATCAAACTCATCCATTCTAGCCATAGTCCGATGTAATCTAATACGTGCCATGCTCAAATCCTCAATAGCTTTACGCAAAGCAAAAGCAGAAGAATTTTTCTTAGCAACAGCAAACTCAATGCGTAAATTAGCCATATTTATCTCAGGTTCAGTTAAACCATCATTCTCTAAAGAAACACTCTCATGCCAAATAACCTCTTTAGCTTCAGTTATCTCATCTTGCATAATATTAATTCTCTCAATTGCGCCATCAATCTCATTAGTTAACTGAGTAACATCATTAGTAATCGACTTTGCTAACTGAGCCAAATCATCGCAATCAAAATTTTGCGCCATACACATCCTCCCTACCTACTTAAAATTTGACCAATATTCTTAAGAATGATAGAAATAGTCCCATCAGGATTAGTAATAAACTCGATAAAATTTTCATCTTTAGCCATCTCAGTTGGCAACTTAATTTCAATGCCAGTGTTAGTCTTAATCTTATGAGAAGTATACTTCTTAGCATCACGAGAATTATTTATAATAATATTATCCTCATGAAAACCATAATCAGCCATGCGAGAAGCACACTCCTCCTTAACTTTATCATAATTACCAAACGTATCTTCAATAATTTGCTTAATAGGAATTTCGCTGCTTTGGAAGATGCTTTCAGCTACATTTTGTTTAAAAGTAGATAAAGCCTCAGTAGGATTTTCAAAATTTTCTTCGATTACTTCAAAAGTTGCCTCTTCAACCACTTGGATTTGTTCCTTAATAGAAAGAAACATATCAATCTCAAATAAATCCGATAAATACTGCTCCTTAGATTTATCCAAAACCCTTAATTGCCTAGTATCAAGGTCTACTAAAACAGCTTCAGTAATACTCTGACGAGATGAAGGGAATATAGCCTTATGCTTAATCAACTCAGTAACACCGCCTAAGCCATTATTAGGATTAATATAATGAGAAAACTCCTCCTTATAATTTAGCTTTAGAATAGCCATATATTTAACTTCTTCCTTAATAAACTGCACAACTAATAAATCCCCACTAGGAATATTACCATTCCTAGACATATAATTATAAAACCTAGTAGCAAGACGTTTAGAAGTTTCTAGAAACTTATCATCCTCATAATCAACAATCAAATCCAACATCTGCGACTCTTCCTTAAACTGCGCAGGAGACACATAATTATTCTCAAATAAATTCATCACATGCCTAGTAATAAACTTTTCATTCTCATCATATATATCTAAATTTCCTTTAGAAATTACAGGCTGTTCAACGCTAAGATCTAAAACATGAATTATTGCCCCATGATACATTATACTCATAAATACACCCCTATAAAAATAAATCATAACAAAAAAGAGCCCAACAAATTAATGTCAGACTCTTTAAATGTTAAAAGCGGGTGATGGGAATCGAACCCACGTAACCAGCTTGGAAGGCTGGTGTTCTACCATTGAACTACACCCGCAAAACATATTTAATTTTAATAACAAATGCGGATGAAGGGAGTCGAACCCTTACACCAAAGGCGCTAGATCCTAAGTCTAGTGCGTCTGCCAATTCCGCCA
>MDJM01000025.1 GCA_001994995.1 Candidatus Parepulonipiscium sp. PG-Nuni2H_MBin01
TTATTATTTTTATAAAGAAAACCAACACCTTTAGGGCCATAAAATTTATGCGCGCTAACGCTAAGCAAGTCTATTTTAGCTGATTTAATTGAAATAGGTAACTTAGTAAAAGACTGAACTGCATCTACATGAAAAATAGTATTAGGATTAGCAGTCTTAATAAGTTGTCCAATTTGATTGATGTTTTGTATAGCCCCAATTTCGTTATTCACATGCATAATGCTAACTAAAATAGTGTTATCATTAATTTCAGCACGCAACTGTTCGAGATTAATATGGCCAAATTCATCAGTAGGCAAAATACAAATTTCAAATTCGTTTAGACCGTTATCTTTAGAAAGAAACGTCATGACTTCTTTAACCGAGCTATGTTCAATGCTCGTAGTAATAATTTTGTTACCGTACCTATGGTAAGCATTAGCAACTCCTAAAATCGCTAAGTTATTACTTTCGGTGCCGCCAGATGTGTAAATAATATCATCGCGAGAACAGCCAAGCTTAGAAGCGAAGTAGTCACTAGCAAATTTTATAATGTTTTCAGCTTCAATTCCCTTTTTGTGAAGAGAAGATGGGTTTGCATAAACATGTTTCATAACGTAAGCAACTTTATCTACAACTTCATCTAATGGAGCAGTTGAAGCTGCATTGTCTAAATATATCATAAAAAAACCTCCTATATAACTAGTATGAACGGAAATAGGTAGTTTGAAACACAAAAAAAAGAGCTGAATGCAGCCCTTGATTAGTTAACTTAAAATTACGTAATTAGTTAAATGGAAATAAGAGTTGAAAACTCCCACTAGACGCAGGTGTATCGTTTTCAAATAAATAAAATGAAGAAGAGTTCTCAAATGTATAGTCATTAAACGCATAAACATGTCCGTCTGCTAATACATAGCAACTTTCTTGTAAAATGTCCTGAGTTGTAGAAAAAGGTTCGTAAGTGATAATGCCACCAAAAGTAAAGTTTTGAGTGCTAGATGTATCTATGTCAAAAGTACTAAGCCAATCGATTTTAGAAAATTCATCTAAAAACTCACCAAGCTTATATAAAGAAATACAATCGGTTAACATAGTATCACTAGAAGTGTAAGAAAGCTTACCACTAGTCCCAACGTTAATAACAGTAATAGGAATAATGGTATCAGAAATAGTAGAGTCGCTGTCTATAACAGACAACCATAAAGATAAGAAGTCTTGTTCTTTAAAATTTAGAGTAAAGTTAGTAAGCTCTGCATCTAGGTTGTTATCTAACAGAAGATACAAAGTTTCAGTAGCGATTAAATTATCTATAGAAGGTAAGTAAGCAGCCTCTAAATATTCGGTTTGTTCCTTAGCTGCGTAGATTGCAACTACCATCATTACTACTAAAACAGGTAAAACTAATAAATGCCATTTTTTAGCCATAGCGATTCCTCCCCCAAGATATGTTGTATAAAATAACAGAAATTTTTTATGTATCCATCTCCTTTTAATTAAAACTAAAACTTAGATAAAATTATAGCATTGGATGGTTGTTGTGTCAACCGATGTTAGTTTAATGTTGATAAAATTTGGATACACTATTTATTAAAATGGAGGTTTCAACATGTTTAGTGTAAATTCACGGATAGACAAGTATAATGATAGTACCTTTAAAGAATTGTCTAAGGATGATGAAATAATTTGGGAAATATTGATAAATTACGTTAAAGCCCATTCTATTGATATAGATGAGTATAGGCTTGAGCGAGTGGAGGTACAGTTTTTTAACCATTATATTAGTTTTTTAGAAAAGCTTGAAGCAGATGTAGTGTATAAGTTAATTAATAGGCTGACTGGGCATATAATATATTTGCATATAGAGTTTCAATCTAAAGTTGATTTTAAGATGGCGCTTAGGATTGAGCAATATGGGGTAAATTTAAAAAATTATTATTTGGCAAAAAATAATTTGGAAGGCTCTGGAGTTGCAAAGGACATGGTTAACACTCCTAGGATTATTAGCGTGGTAGTGTATCTTGGGTCTGGAGAGTGGACTGCTGCAGATAATTTAGGCGAGTTAACAGGGTTGTCCGAGTTTCCTATTAGAGATACAGATAGTAAGGAGGAGAAGCAGCTTAAGTTAAAGGCATTTAGAGCTAGCTGTAAAGAAAATGCTACGGCACCTATTTATACAGTAGTTAATCCATCGCAGCAGCAGTTAAAGCAATCGGATGGATTGTTTAGCGCAATGATGTTTGTGGTAAAAAGTAATTCGGCGGACGAGTTTATAGACAATATAATTTACGTAATAAATTATTGGGGGTTAGAAGAAGGCCAGCGTAATAAATTTTTACGGTATATTAGGCCGGTGCTTAAAAGCGATGAGGCTAGGAAGATTAGAGAGTCAGTTATTTATTACAGAAAGGAAGTAGAGAAAATGTTTGTATCGGTAGATGATGAGATAATGGCAAAAGGTAGAGCACAAGGCAAGGCTGAAGGGATAATAGAAGGCATGGCTAAGGGAGAAGCCAGGGGAGAAGCCATTGGAGTAGCGGTAGGAGAAGCGCGCGGTAAAGTTGAGGTATATTACAAAGAGATGAAGTTAACACCTCAGCAAATAGCGGTTAAGCTAGGCATTGATGTTAAAGAAGTTCAGCAGATAATAAAAAGCTTTAAGTAAAAACTCTTTAAGCAAAAAACTCTTTAAGCAAAAAATCAAAAAAAAAATAAAAGCCGATAATCCATCAGGTTAACGGCTTTTATTTTACAGTTCAACAATGTTAATAATAACTCCTTTAATATTTCCCTCAGCTCCAATATACGGAGTAAGAGTAAAGCGGAACTTGTTTGCAACAGAATTATCAACAATAGTTTCGATTGGAATAAGGTGATTAATAACACTTTGAATATCATCCATAAAGTCCTCATAATTAACTTTAAGAGCAATATCAGCAATAGAACGGCCGATATCGGTTTCAATTAAGTTAATAATTCTTTTAACTGAAGGAGTAAAGCGTCTAATTCTCAAGTGTTTATCAAGAAAGATTGCTGTTATGGCAGTCATAGCAAGTAAGTTGTTAATATCATCATTAGCTTGAGTAAGTTCTTCAATTTTCTTATGATATTCACTATTAACAGTGTAAAGCTCTTCGTTAACCGATTGCAATTCCTCATTAGTATTTTGCAATTCTTCATTAGCGGAACTTAGCTCTTCATTAGCAGATTGCAGTTCCTCATTAGAAGATTCTAATTCTTCGATTAACGCTTGCATATGCTCTTTATTGTATTTAAGCTCATATTCTAAATCAGCAATCCTTTCATAAGCTTTTTCTTGAAATTCAAAATCTTGAACAGAAATTACAGCAGGCTTAATTGCGTCAGTTTCAAATAATAAAATGGCATATCTAGTATTAGCCGCTTCATCTACATAAAGTTTAGCCGTTAAAGTCATGTGAGTATTGATATTACTATATCTAATATCTTTACCAGAAGTAAATACGTTTTGTAAAGCGGTACCAACTGCTACCGATAAGTCTTTTCTAATCATTTTTAAAATGTTAAGACTTAATTTGTTAGATGGTATTTTGATATACTCATTTACGTCACCAAAAGTATGGCGTAACTCTAGAGCCTCATTAACAATAACACCTTTAGGAACATACTCCTCTTGAAGAGCTTGAGTAATTTTATCAATAGCTTTGTCTTCCGCATTAGCAGTCCATTTTTTAGGAACGTTAGCGTAGGCTAGTCTATTATCAAAGTTGACTGATACAACTTCGTTAAGTTGAAATGCAGGTTTAGTTAAAGAAGCAGTTTGTTGGCGAATATGTTGGAATATCTTCCATCTTGAATCTAGTTGTTCAAAATATTTCCCCATTTCGCCTAAGCTCTCACTAGCACCTAAAAATAAATATCCTTCTTTATTAAGAGAAAAACCAAAAACAGTAAAGATATTTTGCTGAATAGTAGCTTCTAAATATATAAGTAAGTTTCGGCACACAATTAAGTCAAGCTTAGAAAATGGTGGGTCACTTATAATGTTATGTTTTGCGAAAATCACCATACTGCGAATTATATCTTTAACCTGATAGTATTCTCCTTTTTTATCAAAATACTTGCTTAGTCGATCCTTTGACATAGTGGCTAAAGCTTCGGCAGTATAAATTCCGGCGCTAGCTTTAGACAGCGCTAAGTCATTTATGTCGGTGGCAAAGATTTTAATGTTAAAAGCTAAGTTAACCGTTTCTAAATATTCATGTACTAAAATGGCTATAGAATAAGCTTCTTCGCCAGTAGAGCAGCCAGCGCTCCATATGCGTAGTCCAATATCAGCTGTTTTATTTTTAAACAGTTGCGGAATTACATTATTTCTAAGTTCAAAGAATGCATCATCATCTCTGAAAAATTCTGTAACCCCTATAAAAATTTCATTATGTAGCGTATCTAACTCGCTAGGGAAATTATCAATAAACATAATATAGTCGTTTAAAGTTCTAATTTCTAGCATGTTCATCCGCCGCTCTATACGTCTAATAACTGTACTTCGCTTATAATCAGCAAAATCAATGCCTTTGCGTTCTTTTAAAGAAGTTATAATTTTGCTAATTGGGTCTTGCGGTTGTTCATAATCTCTTTGTGGAGATAGGCCAATGTAATCTATAATTTTATTAGGCATATCTTTAGGATGCAGGATATAATCAACACATCCAGTGTTTATGCTATTACGCGGCATACTAGCAAACTGTGCACTGCTTTGCTCCTGCGCAATAACTAAGCCGCCATGTTGGTTAATTGATTTAACACCTTCGCTACCATCAGATCCGGCACCAGATAAAACTATGCCCACTGCTTTGTCTAACTTATACGGAGCTAGTGATTTAAAAAATAAGTCAATAGCTCCACTTTCATTTTCAGTCCGATTTACTAACATTAACTTGTTATCCTTAAACAAAATTAGCTTAGTCGGCGCCATCACATAAATAGTGTTTGGCGCAATAGTTTCGCCGTCTTCAGCTTCTTTTACAGTCATACTTGTCCTATTAGTTAATAAATTTTGCATTAAACTTTTATGCTTTGAAGATAGATGTTGTACTAAAACAAATGCCGCACCAGAATCGATTGGCATATTATCAAAAAAATCGTTGATAGCAGAAATTCCGCCTGCAGAAGCTCCTATTGCTATGACATACATTACTTTTTCCCCCTAACTAGGAAGGTAAATATCCGAAAATTCCATATTTACCTTCTCTCTATTGTCTCCTTCATAAACTAAATCTTCTAATCCCAAGTTAGCGCTAAGAGCGGGTAGTGTAATTTTAAAGTTACTACCTTGTCCAATCACGCTTTCTACATCTACGGTGCCATCTTGCATCTCTATTAGCGATTTTACTAATGAAAGACCTATTCCGCTTCCTTCTTCTTTATTATTAAGAACGTTTTCAGCTTGTTTGAAGCGCTCAAAGATTACCGTTAGCTTGTCATTAGCTATTCCCATTCCTGTATCGCTTACGCTTATCACTACATTAGGAAATTGTTGATAAATTTCTACTTCTATTTTACCACCAACGGGAGTAAATTTAACTGCATTAGATAGTAGGTTCATAACGACTCTTTCTATACTATCTATATCTACGTCCACAATACACTCTTCAATGTCCGTATCAAACACTAACTCTATAGCTTTAGATTCAACATATGGTATAATCGATAAGGTTATTTCTTCAACAACATTAACTATATTATACTTCATTTTATTTAGATTGTAAAACCCCGATTCTATTTTGGTCATGTCAATAATGTTATTGACTAAACGTAGCAGTCTTGTGCAGTTGTGCTTAATTATATCAACGTATTTGTCTACTGCCCCCGATTCATATTCCTGCTGAATTTCCCTTAGCGCCATCAGTTGTGCAGCACTAGAAATTACGTTAATAGGCGTTCTAAAATCATGAGAGACGTTTACGAAAAATTCGGTTTTAAGTCTACTTTCGTCTAGCTCCATGTCTTTTTGAGCAATAGCTTCTCTATACAACTGCGCTTTGTATTGGTCGCTTAAGTCTCTAACTAAATAGATGTCCGCAACTTTGCCTTCAATAATAGTTTTAGAGCGAGAGATTTCTACGTTGATTTCGTTGCCGAGCATATCAACCATAACTTGTGTACTAGAAACAGCTCCAACATTTTTGTTAAAATACTTTGCTACAAATTCTCTTCTGGTGTCAAACTTTATGTAATCGATAAATGCATCTCCTAGAATTTTTGTATCGTCTGAGATTTTGAGTAACTTTTGTGCTTCAGTATTACAATAAGTGATTCCGAAGGTATTTGTAGCAAACAATGCACATGGAATTCTATCCATTAGCTGTTTATAGGCTAATTCATTACTCTTTAAATTTTCGTCTAACTCGGCAGTTTTTGTTATATCTTTATAGTAAATTGTGCCCCCCATATAACAAGCGGCTATTTTAACATGGTACCATTTTTCATCAATCTGACATTCAAATTGCACTTCATTTAGTTGATTGCTTAGCACTTTATCTACATTTTCAGTTACAATTGGATTGTGCATGCATATGTTATCTAAATCAGTTGCTTCCTTATCAATGGATTCTTTAAAGATTGTGTTTATAGCTAAAATTTTTCCTGATTTGTCAAACGCTGCCACTTTAGTTTCTAGAGAATTTAGCAGTGATTCGTTAATTTCAATAGAAGTTCTTAAAGCATTTTCAGTTAGCGTTCTATCTGTTACGTCTATAGCAGTGATAACTTTGCCATTAATGCTATTAAAATTACGGCATTCAAAGTATTTATAATCATCGCTTTTTGTAAGAAATCTAAGTTCATAGGCAATTGTGGTTTGTTTTTTATAATCATCTGGGTGTACAAGGTTTTTAAGCTCTGTGCCTATTAACTCAGTTACATTATATTTAGTTGCCTCACAAAATTGGCTCGAAGCCTGTACTATCTTGTCCTCATTATCAAGTATAACGAACATTCCTAATTTATCTATATCATCACGAGTTTGCTGTTGCTGGATGATTAATTTATTAAGTTGCCGCTTATATTTTTTTACAGTGTGTACGTATGATGTAAATAATATAACTACTATTATTACTACTGCTAACTCCATTATAGTCCCTCCTAATATTCTAATTTTAATTAGCCCCATTACTATACTATCACATATTTTAGTGCTTTACTAGTTTTTTGCACAAGTTTATTATATTTTCTTCGATTTTTGTAATCTAGGGGGGGCGTTAGGTCGTAGATTGTCGAAATTATGTTTTAAAATTTAGATAAAAAAAAGCCTAGGAAAATATAAAGATATAAATTCCTAGGCTCCGCTACTGATTATCTTGGTCCTGGTTTACCTGGCCCGCCTGGTCCTGGTTTACCTGGTCCGCCTGGTCCTCCTGGTCCACCTGGGCCTCCTGGTCCGCCTGGTCCGCCTGGTCCACCTGGTCCATGTCCGTATTGTGACATAACATCGCTCCTTTCTATTACCTAACGTAAATATAGAAGAACTTTCACCACATAATATATGTAGCTAGAAACAATTATTATAGACAAAATTTGTAATAATGTCTCAAATAAATGCTATAGATATTTTACCATTAAATGGAAGTAAATACAAGAGAATAACTAAATTATTTAAAAATGTAGTAAAATGACACTATTATAAGTTATCACAGTTTTTAGCATAGCTCATATACTGATACTAAACAAAGTAACAAGGAGTTAAAATCATGAACCTAGTAGAATTTATCTTAATTAGCTTTGCATTAATAATTGACTCAATGATTGTATGTACAGTAAATGGTATGACATACAAACACTTAACTAAAACTCAAACTCTTAATATAGTAATATTATTCGGTTTAACACAAGGATTGTTTATAACAGCAGGATATTTCTTGGGGATGGTGTTTGCAGACTTTTTATCCCAGTATGCAGGAATAGTAACTGCTGCTATATTTACTATAATAGGGGTAGCGAAAATGAAAGGAGCGTTAACTAGTGATGAGCATGAGATAGAGCAGAAGGAAACTTTATCGTATAAGGTAATAACTATACAAGCAGTGGCAACAAGTTTGGATGCGTTTGCAGTAGGAATAAGCTTTAGCTTTATGGCAGTTAATTTATTGTTAACAATCGGAACTGTTACTACAATAACGATTTTGTTTTCGCTATTAGCGATTAAATTTGGACAGAAGAGTGGGGAGTTATTAGGAAGTAAGGCAGAGTTTTTAGGCGGATTATTTTTACTGTTTGTAGCAGCACGCGCTCTATTGTAATCGCGGTTATGACAATAATTGTATAATTAAGGAAGTAATTCAAATTTTTACCAACAAAACTAATTAAAGTTTTATAACCCTACAAAGTGTAGGGCATTATGAATTCCATAGATACTGATTATCTAATATACGTTTCTTTATACGCTTTTTAACATAACCGGCCAATTTTATCTTAAATTTAATTAACGGGTGTGATGTTATTTTAGGCGGTGAAGTATTCAGCAGCTGCTTTAGTTCAGCAATGGTTTCAAACGATTTATCAAGGCAGGTTTGAGTTACTCCAGCTTGGATATATAGATGAGTATCGCTACCGCCAACTAATGGTAAGTTCAGCGTTTTGCTTAGATTTTCAATTTGGCGTTTAAAACGAAGGTCTTTGCCATTCATATCAAGAGCATCAAGTTGCTTTAGTGTAGTCGTATTAATACCAGTTAACATATATGGGTGCGCACCTACTATAAATGTTTCAAAATCTCTAGCTTCGGTTAAGAATTGTTCTAGGGAAGGGGAATTAGGGTATTTGTTTAACAGTCTACGGCGTAAGCAAACAATGTCATTTTTATGGCCCATTACTAATATGTGGCCATTAGTCTTTAAGTCGACTTCCATCCCGATGTATAGTCGAAAATCATTAATGTGGTAATATATGTTTTTGTAAGGATAGTATAGATCTAGATAGTCTAAAATTTGCTCAAAATATTTAGCAGACATATGTTCAGTCATAACGATGGCATCTAAGCCCATTTTTTTAGACTGGTTAATAGTTTTATCAAAAAGTGTATTGTCAAAAACGGCTTTTCTAGAAATAAGTGTGTGGCAGTGAAAGTCAATTTTCATAGGGTTTACCCTCCTAATATTTTTTTATGTCCATGGCCTTACTATATATATTCGTACATATAAAAATCATACGTTATTAACAATATCGGTAATCTAAATTTAATAAAGTCTATTGTGGTACAAAATTCAATAAAAAAAAGAGACCGAAGTCTCTTAAGTAAAAATTAGTTGCTGTATGCTAAAAATCTAGTTATAATGGCCGCAATTTCAGCGCGAGTTGCAGTTCCTTTAGGGTCAAGAATATTGCCAGTTTTGCCACCAATAATACCGTTGCCTACTGCCCATTTAAGTGCATGAGCTGCCCATGAAGCTACGTTGTCTGTATCATCAAATGTATCTAGATTTCCAGTTGCTGTAGTGTCGTGATTTTTGTATGTTGCGTAGTTGTACATAACTACAGCCAATTGCTCTCGAGTTATAGCTTCAGATGGACGGAATGTGCCGTCATCAAAACCATTGTAAATACCAGATTCAACAGCCCAGTTAATAGCCGATTCGTACCAAGCGCCTTTTAGTATATCGGTAAAAGATGTGGAAGTTGTAACCATTTCATGACCGCTCATTCTGTGTAGTATAGTAGCAAGCTGTGCTCTAGTGGATGTTTCAGATGGCCCAAAAGTGGTGTCTGTTAACCCTAGTATTAGACCTTTTGTATATACGTTTTGGATATCAGCGTAGTACCAAACTTGTTTTGACGGAATGTCGGTAAATATTAGTGTTAAGTCTGAAGTATTGCTATCTACTTTAATTACTTCTACTGTTTCTTCTACTACTTCTTCTACTTCAATTACTTCTACTGCTGCTTCTTCTTCTGCTATTTCTTCGTCATCATCATTACTCGCAATGTTTATTTCTGGGTATGAGAATGTAAAGTAGTTGTAGTAATTATCAGTTGTAGCCGTCGTCGTATCTATAGTTACCCACATTTCAAATGGCCCTATATCGATTTGTGATGATGTTCTGCTATATGCATTTGGAGTGTAGTTTACTGTAATGTAGTATGTGTACTTCATTTGGTTGCCACTGCGCTCAGTTAATGTTGCGTTATTAGAGATTTGCGCTGAATTTACTTGCGCATTTTGCAGCTGTGTAATTTCGCTAAATAGTGAATTTACTAATGATTCTAACGCAGTTAGTACGCTTGTTAACGAGTTAAGCAAGTTGGTAAGTGTAGTAACGTTAGTTGTGTTAACTGTTACATCTTCAATAACTTGGTCTACAACTTGTTCTAGCTCTTGTGTAAGTTCATCGACTTGGTCATCTTGTAAATTGTCTAAGTATTCATCAACTATATCTTGATAGTCATCTGTTACCGTACCTGCAATTACTTGAACTGTGATTATAAGCTCCGATGTATTTCCTGCTGAGTCGCTAGCAGTGTAGGTTACGATATACGTTCCTATTGTGCTAGTATCAACCGCGGATATTACAACTCCGTTTAGTGTGATTGTAGTGTTAACTTCAACAGTGCCATCAACGTTATCTGTTGCTGTTACTGCTGGAAGCGTAAATGCATCACCTTGAGTTATAGTGTAGGCTGTTGAACCACTGTATATAAATAGTGGCGATTCGTCGTCAATATCATCTTCGCTATCATCATCTTCATCTTCATCGTCAGTATCATCTTCGCTATCATCGTCTTCATCTTCATTATCATCTTCGCTGTCGTCTTCATCTTCATCGTCAGTATCATCTTCGCTATCGTCGTCTTCATCTTCATCTTCATTATCATCTTCGCTGTCGTCTTCATCTTCACTATCGTCATCTTCATCGTCAGTATCATCTTCGCTATCATCGTCTTCATCTTCGCTATCGTCATCTTCATCGTCAGTATCATCTTCACTATCATCGTCTTCATCTTCGCTATCGTCATCTTCATCATCAGTATCATCTTCGCTATCGTCATCTTCGTCGTCATCGTCATCGCCAGAACCATCTCCAGAACCGTCTCCAGAACCGTCACCTGAACCGTCACCTGAGCCATCACCTGAACCAGAACCATCTCCATCGCCATCACCATCGCCGCCTGATTCTGCTGCTATAACATTAATAGTGATAGAGTCGCTAACCGAGCCACATGTTACCGTAATAGTAACTTCGCCTTCAGTTAAACCAGTGACAACGCCGTTGTTGCTAATAGCAACCGAGCCGCTGCCTGAAGATGAGTATGTTACAACCGCATCCGCTGGCTCAAATGTTAATTTCATTGAAGAACCTACTTCCACTGAAGTTTCAGTATTTGTTATTTTAATAGAAGTAACAGTTTCTCCACTTGTAGGAATGTCAGAACCAGTTTTTACAACTACATTATCTACGCTAAATTTAATTAATTCTTCCGACCCCGTTATAAATCCAATTTTACGAATAGCATCTTGTGGTTGTGTTGTAGGAATATTTTTAGCAACTAGATAACCATCAATGTATACGTCAGTTAAGTTTGCGTTTGCTGTACCATTGTTTGGAGTAGTAATAAGCGTTACAGTTTGCCACTCGCCTACAGTGATATTTGCGTATTGTTCGTTAGTAGAAGCTTTAGCATACGAATTACCAAATTCCCAGTGACCATTAATAATATCACCATTATCATCTTGCTCAGATGCACTTCTCATAACAAATGGACTTGCTGTGCTACTTTCTTGTGTATCATACAAATACATATAAATGTACGAACCACGCTCATTTGCTCCACCGAGCTGTCTAATGTTCCACTCATCAATTCGGATGTCAAATTCAAATGTAGTAGTTTGCTCTTGTGGTGTAAATGATGCAATTAGCTTACCGGTGTTAGCAGTGGAAGCATCGTTAACTTGTGCAAATTTATTACCGTTTTCAGTAACTAGGCTAACAGTAACGCCATCAGTGCCAGAAGTAGTTTGGCTTAGCGTAGAGTCGTCGCCAATAGCGCTTAAGTTATCAAAGTTCCATGAAGCAAGTTCGGTAACATCGATAGTTGTATTTGCAACTGTAACAACGCATTCATCGTAAACTGCTGCGTTATCAGCACTAGTAGCTCTAATAGTAGTGGTGCCAGTGCTTAGAGCAGTGACAGTACCATCATCAGTAATAGCAACTACGCCCTCATTTCCAATTATGGAGTAAATAACATCTCGCTGAGTAGTTATTTCAGGTAAAAATGTAGTGGAGAAAGTGTAGTCATCTCCAGGAGCCATTGATAGATTGTTAACAGTAAAGAAGATGTCAGTAACAGGTACTGTAGTAACATCATTATTATGATAAGTTGATAATGAGTACATTCTAACTTCAGCAGCTTCGGAGCCAGTGGAGTCGTCGCTATCTTGACAGTAGTTGCCGACTTTAAAATAGTTAACATAACTATCAGCCCATGTTGGGTCAACGCCAAGGAAATCATAAGTAGCAGTTTCTGAAACTCCATCAACAGTAAGTGTAACATGGCCAATACCATCAATTAATCTAATTTCTGTGTCATAAACATCACCAAGTCCGATGTTAGCATCAAAGTAGTATTTGTAATCCGATGTGCCTGATGTATCAGTTTTAAATAGTACAGCTAAGGAACCTTGAAGAGGGTTGCTAGTAGAACCTTCGTATTGAACTTTGATAAGAGCTGGAGCATAGCCTGCGTCATGGTCTGTAGCATGAATTTGTGAAGTTATAACTTTCCCGGTGGAAGGAACTTCAGTAACACTTTGGCTAGTAGTTAAAACATGCTCGCCGTAAAATTCCCAGTTGTCATTAATTGTATCGCCAATCATTTCGCGCAGTTCTGTACGAGTGTAGCTAGTGTTAGGAGTTTTGTATCCATCAACAGGAGCATAGAAGACAATAGAGTTATCGCGCTCATCATAGTACATATATTCACTGTAATAGCCATCATCTAAAGGAAGCAATGGGTCAGAGTTATTTTCAGCAGCCCATGCATTGTAGTTATCGTGGTTAGCATCTAGTCTAGTCGGAAATACTTCTAATATGCTATCAGTTTTAGTAGGGTCAGCCACAGAAAGTTGAAGTTTCCAGTTATCCATTTCAGCAGTCATAGCATCTGAATGGTCTGAAACAGGTTTTAGCTCATCTGGTTGGCCAGTGATTAAATCATCATCGTCACCCGCAGCATTTAAGTAGTCTCCAGCATATACAACTAAGTTATCAATAGCATAATCAACAGCGCCGTCAGAACTTGACTGGAATATAAAAGCGCCAATACTGTTGGAAGTAAATGTGCTTCTAAAGTCTACACCTGATACATATAACTGTTCGTTAATATAAACATCTGCAGTTTTGCTAGTAGGGTCAGCAACCATTGCAATTCTATAAGTTTCGCCTAGCGCATAAGAAGTTAAATCGCCACTATTAGTTCCTTGGAAGCCAATAGTTTGTTTACCAGAGCCGGATATAACTCTAAACGCTTCACCAGCTGCATTAGACGAACTAGAAATATTGTCAATATTGCCACCAATTGCACATGAGAACCTGGAGTTAGTGTTGTCTGAAACGGTGTAATCGCTAATCATTCTAAAATCAAATTCGATAGTAGTTAAACCGTACTGCGCATCAAAGTCAAAATAAGCTTTTGGTGCACTGCCAGATGCGCTATGAGTAATGCGAAGTTCGCCGTTAACAATGCCTACAGTATTACCAGTGGAGTTTGAAGTTTTCCAGTTGCTATCTAACGAGCTTCCATTAAATGAGGTGGAATAAAGCTCGATGTACTCAGGTTGAGTTTCGTCATAGAAACCATCATAATCACCTTTCCAAACTTCTAGGTTGCTAATAGTGTAATCAGCAATGTCAGATGTACCAGATTGGAATATAAGACTGCTAATGGAACTCATAGAATTTTTGTAACCAGAACTAGTAGCTAAATGTTCCCCATCTAGATAAATTTTAGTTTCGCCAGTAGTAGGATTAGTGGTAAATGCCACTTCGTACCACTGCTGTGGAGTGAGTACATAGTTAGTTCCATTTTTTTGAACCGAAGAAGTGCTACCATCTAATTCTGTATAAGTAAAGCGTTGAACACCTTGGCTACCACCAGTTTTAAATCTTAATGCTTCATTAGAACTAGAAGTAATACCAGATTGACCAAATGCAAATGTCATGGTGTTAAGAATGTCGCCATCATCCATAAAGTAATCAAACTTAATAGTAAATTCGCTAGCTTGAGGCGCGAAGCTGATGGAAGCGCTAGGTTGAACAGATGTGCTAGGGTCGTTAAAACTTAAAGTGTTGGAGCTAGCTGTTATGCTTGTGCCATCAGTACCTGTATTGCTGCTTAATGACCAGCTGTTAAGATTGCTAAAAGTTTCTTGCAAGATATAGGATTTAACAGCAGAGCTAATAACAGTTACTTCGCATGTAGCACTGATTTGCGAATTGTTTGTGCTAGTAGCAGTAATAGTAGCCGAGCCAGCGCTAATTGCAGTAACGTTGCCAGATGAGTCTACAGTAGCAACGCTTTCATTGGAGCTGGTGTAAGTTATATCCTGATTAGTTGCATTAGCAGGAACAGCAATAGCGTTAAGGCTTTCGATTTTGCCTTCTATAATAGTTAAACTCTCAGCCATTGTAATTGCAGTCATAACGATTTCAGGGTAATCATCAGCATTTGGAATAACTTCGCCAGTAGAGATTTTGATGTCATCTACACTAAAGCTAACTAAATCTGCTGTTCCAGAGAAGAACGAGATTTGCGAAATGTCAGCAGAAGTATTGGCCATAGATTCTACAACTTGAATGCCGTTGATATATACATCAGTAGTATTTGCGCTGCCAGTGCCATTGTCTGGAGTGATAATAACGCTAATATCCATCCACTCGCCAAGCTCTATGTTAGCAGAAGTTGCATTTGTGGTAGGCTCTAAATAACCAGCAGTGAAAGTCCAGCGGTGGTTAGATAATAAGCCAGTTTCAGAACTGTAATCAGCATAGCTTCTTAAACGGAAAGAATCGGTGTCAAGAGAGTTACCGATGTCAGCGTATAAGTAAGAACCTTGCGCCTTAGTGTTGTCTGCATCTTTAACTAAAACTTCATCCACTCTAAGTTTGTAAGAAACAGTAAGAACTTCCTCTTGAACGCTATCACTAAAATCCACAGTTAATTTAGCGCTTGCAGTTGCATCAGTATCGCTAATCTGGAAAACTTTATTGCCATCAGCGTCAGTAACTACTCCAGCAGTAGCACTATCACTTGAAGCGCTAATAGTAACGTTTGCATCAGTAGAAATATCAGCTTCAAAGTCTTGCTCATAAATTGTATCTACAACAACTTCACCTTTTTGTTCAACTGTAATTGTGCAAGTTGCAAATAGAGAAGGGTCGGCAACACTTGTTACTCTAACAATAGCTTTACCTTCAGTATCACCAGATGTAATTTTGCCATCGGAGTCTATGCTAATAATATCAGCACCGCTAGCAACGTCATATGTAACATCTCGTTCTGTAGTTTTAATTGGTGCAAAGTCTAGTGATAGCGTAGTGTAATCGTTTGTGTATAAAACTAATTCATCTCTTACAAATGACAAGTCAGTAGGCACAATTGTATCATAATTGTCTCTATGCTCAGTATCTAAGCTGTATAGCAAAACAGAAGCAGCTTCGCCTTCAAAGTTTAATGTGTAATCTTGACAGTAGTTACCAGCTTTAAAGTAGTTTAAATAGTCAGTTTCCCAAGCTGGGTCTGCGTCTAAAAAGTCGTATCTAAAAGTTTGTGCGCCATTTCGCTGTGTAGAAATAGTAACGTAGCCCACACCTTCAATAAGTTCAATAGTCGTATCAAAAATTTCATCTAGCTTAACATCCATATAATACTCTCTGTAATCAGCGGCATTAGTGGCAGTGCTAGTTTTAAACATAATTTCTATTCGCTCATTAGTGCCATCGTATTGAACTTTTATAAGAGCAGGACCGTTGTCTCCACTTGGATAAATGGCATGAATTTGAGATGTGATAACTTGACCGTTTGATGGTACTTCGGTAACAGCTTGAGTAGTTTCTAGAACATGAGTACCGCGCCATCCCCAGTTGGTGGAAGTGCTATCGCCAATCATTTCGCGAAGTTCTGTACGAGGGTAGTTAGAGTTTGGTGATGTGTAGCCATCTACAGGACAGTACATAACGACCGCGCCTAATTCGTCGTCCCAGTAGAAGTAGTCACTAACGTATGCAGTATCGGTATTAGTGTCGTTAAGCTCCGTCTTTTGAACTTCAGCTATAGAAGTAGAACCTGTAGCTTGGGAAGGTAGTTGAAGTTTCCAGTCGGTAAAATCTACATTAGTTGCATAGATGCTTGGAGCAAGACCGCTGCCATCACCAACTTCAATTTCTGGTTCATCGGTGGAAGAGCCATTGTCAGTAAAGTCAACTACAATGTTATCATATAAAATAGTCCCAGATTTACTAGAGTTAGAGTAAAAGTTTAAATAGTCAAACTGAATGTTATTATTAGAATCTACAGCAATAGCAGAAGAGTAAATAGTACCTACAAGCTTTTCACTAATAAGCGATCCATTTAAATAAACATCAGTATAAAGTACTCCGTTATCAGCGCTATAAACAAGTTTGATATCATTCCAAGTACCTTCCACTATAGTACCAATAGTGGTGAAACTAGTTCCATTATCTCTAAACTGAATACTAGTTCCATTAAATTGCAACGAGCTAGTTTCATAAGCACTAGAAGTACCGCCTTGCCACAATCTAAAACCAGCAGTAATATTATTACTCTCGTCTGGAACAATCATAGCAGAAAAACTAATCGTAACATATTTCTCTGAAGTATCCTTTAGTCCATCATAACGGTTTGTATGACTATCACCACCTTGCACAGATAAAACATTTCCATTAGCACCATAACTTTCACCTGAAATAATCGAACCTAACTCAGGTTTAGTATGGTTCCAATTAGTAGAAGAGTCTTCTAAGCCTACAATACTTAAATCAAAAGTTTGATTAGCTTTAGATTCTGTATCATCAACTAATTCATCATCAACCAATTCATCCTCGGCTAATTCATTATCAACTAATTCATCATCAACTAATTCATCCTCGGCTAATTCATTATCAACTAATTCTTCATCAACTAATTCATCATCAACTAGTTTATCTTCAATCGTTTCATCTGCAGTAGTTTTATCTTCTGTCGTTTCATTTTCAATAACAATAGATGAGTCGGTAGTTTTTTCAACACTATAAGTAGCCATACTTTCTTGAGCAGATATTAAGCTAGGAGTACCCATTAAACCAGGAGCACCCATTGCTAAGCTAACACTCATAAGTTTTGCTAGCTCTTTACGTAATCTTTTATTCAAAATACATAACCCCATTTCTATAACAATAATAACAAAAAAATAAACAAAATGCATAATATTTAACTAGCTAAGTACAAAAATATAAAATATATCCATATAATTTAGAAACATTAATAGAATATATATGTATAATAATATTAACACTAAGCACAAAATCTGTAAAGTGTTTTCTATATTTTCTATATATGTACTAGTGTTTTATAATAAAATTTATTACAATTTATATGTTTAAATATTAAATTATTTATATATTTGTCCTAAAAAAAGCAAAAAGCTTAGTTATTATTTTATGTCACACCTATTAATTAAGCTAAATGTCAATGTATAAAAATAAGTAATAAAACTGCAATAAAATAGTTTTAAAACAAAGAAATAAATTTGCAACAAATTAATTACAAAAATAAGCATAAAAAAAGTGGAGCCAAGGCCCCACCCCAATATAAAATTATACTGTAACAAATTGTTTAGTCGTCATAGTTACCTTTAAAGCCATCATTGTTAATACAATAGCCCCTAAGATAGTCATTAAAATTTTATTCATATAATTACCCCCTTCGCGAGTTACTCACAAAAACAAGTGTAATAATATGTTATCATATAACTACCTATCTAGCAAGAAAATATTACCAATTTTAGTAAGTTAGCAATTAACTATGTAATAAAATACTAAAATCAAATAAAAAGACGAGCCATAAAAAAAGACCATCTAATTAAGATGGCCAAAATTAATCTAGTTGCTACGTTTTCTAAAATATTTAGCTTTCTCTTCTTCAACAGAAATAGATTGAACAGTTTTACGAACCTCCAGAACTGAACCTGGAGAAACTGAAAGCTCATCAATTCCAACAGCAGCAAAGAACCCAGTTAAGCGAGTATCAGCACCTGCTTCACCACAAATACCAATCCAAATACCAGCATTATGAGCGTCCTCAGCTACTTTTTTGATAGCACGCAAAACAGCAGGGTTGCGAGTATCATACAAATGAGCTAATTTAGGATTCATTCTATCAGCAGCTAAAATGTATTGAGTAAGGTCGTTAGTACCAACGCTGAAGAAATCAACTTCTTTAGCTAGCATATCAGCAACCATAACAGCAGCTGGAGTTTCGATCATAATTCCAACTTCAATATCATCACTAACTTTGTGACCCTCAGCAATAAGTTCATCTTTACAAATTTTAATTAATTTTTTAGTAGCGCGGATTTCATCTACAGAAATAATCATAGGTACCATAATAGCCAGTTTGCCATAAACGCTAGAGCGAAGTAACGCACGAAGTTGAGTTTTAAACATATCAGTTTCAACAAGACAAACACGAATAGCACGGTAGCCTAGGAAAGGATTTTCTTCCTTAGGAATGTGTAAGTAAGGGATTTCCTTATCACCGCCAACATCAAGAGTACGAATTATAACACGCTTACCGCCTAAGCCTTCAACAGCAGCTTTGTACGCCGCGAATTGCTCATCTTCAGTTGGTAACACTGCGCTATCCATATATAAAAATTCGCTTCTAAATAAACCAACACCTTCGGCATCATTTTCAAGAACAGCAGGAACGTCTTTAGGAGAACCAATGTTAGCACAAATTTCGATTTCGCGACCATCACGAGTAACACTTTTTGTACCAATTAACGCTAACAAACTTTTCTTATATTCTTCAATCGCTTGCCTTTTTTGTCTATACTCAGCAATAACTTCTTCGCTAGGATTAATTAAAACTTCACCAGTAGAACCGTCTAATATAATAATGTCGCCGTTGTTAAGCTTATTCATAGCGTTTTCCATACCAACGATAGCAGGAATTTGCATAGTACGTGCTAAGATAGCTGAGTGAGACATTTTGCCTCCATCTTCAGTGATAAAGCCAACTACATAATTTTTGTCCATTTGGATAGTGTCAGAAGGGTATAAATCTTTAGCTACAACGATAGCTTCATAATCGATTTCAGAAAGAGACATTTCTTCTTTGTTAGCTAAAATGCCCATAACTCTTTTGGAGATATCGCGAATATCTGCGCCACGCTCTCTTAAGTAAGGGTCTTCCATTGCTTCAAACATAGCAACAAAAGTAGCTTGGATTTGAGATACTGCATGAATTGCGTTTGCATTATCTGAACGAATGATTTCTTCGCAACCTTCAATGTAGTCATCATCTTGTAATAACATCTGGTGTACTTCAAAAATTTTAGCTTCTTCCTCGCCCACGTCGGTTTTAGCTTTAATATACAACTTTTCTAGCATTTTAGTTGCCTTAACAATAGCATCCTTAAAAAATACAACCTCGCCCTCAACATCTGTTACTGTATGAGTAGGGATTTGTAGTTCTTCTTCCTTTTTAATAAAAACTTTTCCAATTGCAATACCGTTAGATGCGCCAATTCCTGTTAATTTCATATCATACTTCCTTTCTATATTTGATATATTCATTCTATTTTCAATTTTTATCTACAACGTATGGAATGTACTTGTGTATATTATATACATTAGTTTAAAAAATGTCAAGAGTAATTTTATAATTTTTATATTTATATTTAAAATTTGTTAGAAAATATGCCAAGAGGTGATTAGGATAAGCTTTTTTTTTTGTAAAATTCTATGTCCTAA
>MDJM01000026.1 GCA_001994995.1 Candidatus Parepulonipiscium sp. PG-Nuni2H_MBin01
ATACTGTGGTATCTTCTACCTCAAACGATTGTTACTTTAAGCCAGATTGACTGTGGCTCAATTAATAGAGTTTACTCTACTAATTCTTTGGAAGTGGTTTCTATATAATTTATACCTTTTCTCCAAAGATTCATCGCACCTATTCTATCATCATTTGATTTATAGTTGCAATTTTTACAACAAAACGTATGGTTTTTTTTATCTCTATTTGCTTTTTCTATATGCCCACATTTAGGACACATTTGAGAAGTATATCTAGGGTCTACACAGATTACCATACATTCGTTTATGCTTGCTTTATACTCTAAATATTGTCTAAACTGATAAAACGCCCACGATACTGAAACGTATCTATCGTTAAGTCTTACTTTTTCAGTTGCGTTTAGTATACCTGTTAAATCTTCTAGTACAAATAATGTATTAGTACCGTACTTGTCAATGAGTGCCTTAGTTATCTGATGATTGATGTCAGATACATAACGGTTTTCTCTTTGACCGATAGATTTAATTTTTCGTTTAGAGGATTTAGTGTTACACTCTTGTAAATTCTTTCTTAGTATTTTATAATGCCCTCTTTTAGCTTTAATTTTGCGACCATTATAAAACTCAGTATTGCCATTACTATCAAAAGTTGTAGCTATAAAATTTACACCTAAATCAATACCAACTATCTTATTAATTTTAAAGGTGTTTGTTTGAGGATAGTCTTTAGTCATTGGTATATGCAAAAAATATTTCTTATGCTTATATAGCAATTTAGCTGTACCAAATTTATAACTACCGTCAAAATAATGTTCCATACCTTGTGATTGATAAGGTATTTGCAATCTACCATTTAAAGAATTTACAGAAAAACAAGTTGGTTTCAGAGAATAATCTCTGTTAAAAACTAAATCATATTCTAAATTTTTAAATTCAACTAAAGTAAACTCGTGATTATTAGATTTATTAGTCTTATATTTAGCTATAACTGTTTTCATTACAGATTGAGCCATTTGAGATTTAAGACCAAATGTATCCCTAAGATAATAATAAGTATCTTCGTTGATTTTTCTTTGGTTAAGACAGTTATTTTGGTACACATAATTAGAAATATAATTTAAAGCTTTTCTAATTTGTACCATAGTAGTAATCAAATATTCTGCCTGTTCTTCAGTCGGATATATTTGAATTTTAGAAGTTATAGTAACATCTATAATACTCAACTCCTTTCACTAATAATATTATAATATATATTTTAGTGAAATTCAACAATAATTATTAAAATCGAAAAGGAGGTTGCAGGGAAAAAGGAGCAATTCCTCTCCCACTTATAGAAGTGGGAGTATCCTTGCTAATTTAGATGAATTTGTATCTACCATCGGCCCCAACGGAAGTAATAACCTTATTAGAAGAATATCCGCCCACACAAAAAGGCCAAGTGCCTCACCGGCACTTGACCCTTGTATTATGTTCCTCAATTAACTCTGTGATACGGCATATTTTTCAACAGCTTATAACTTATTATTGGTAGTACAATTAATCCTACCAGCAGTAATCCCCAAACAATTCTTTGACCAATAAACAGTTTAAATGACCAGTTATAAATTTCTGAAACAGCTAATCCAGTTATGCCTACAATAACTGTGGCTATAATTGGATTGAATCCTAAATAGCAACTTCCTACTGAATAACCTACTAAGTATACCACTAAATAACTTACAAATTGTTGCAAAGTCTCTAATAGTAAATTTACAAATAGTACTCTGTGAAATCCTAAATTCTCCACTGTCCAGTCTAAAATAATGAGTTCCAGCCATTCGCTAGCTATCCATACTATTCCGATAGCACCTATTAGACTAATACCTCCTACGATAGTTCCAAAAAAGATTGCCTTACGATTAGCTTTGATTTTAAGAAAACTATCAAATATTCTTGTAGAAGATATAAGCCCGATAAGAGCTGATATGCCGCATAATAAAGCTGATGTATAAGGTGTACCCAAATAAATTACTGATTCCCCAAAGCCTATAAAGCCAATGTGTACTGATATAATACCCCACAAATGATAACATATTTTCATGCCCACAATCGCCATAAAAACTAACCGCAATTGATGCCAATATAATTTAAAAAACTGCTTATTGTCATTCATAACATTCCCTCTTTTCCAGTTGTTCTACTTCGTCATTTCTACAAAAAAATCTTGTAGACCAATCGCCTCACACTCTATATCAGAACTTTCTATAATATCTATATCTTCACTGGATACATCGCCATAATAAATATATGTGCTTTTGCTTCCCAAAGACTGTATCTTTTTTGCCTGTTGTATTAATGATAAATTTAATAGTGATTTTTCAGCCCCATATAAAATCAGCGCTTTAGCTTGAAATTCTTCTAAAGTAGTAGCAATTGCTATTTTACTATTTTCTATTATAATTACATTGTTAAATAAATTCTCTGTTTCATCAATTTGATGGGTTGCTATAATAATTGTTGGATTATATTCTGCAAAATGTTGTAATAATATCCTATAGAACTCAGCCCGAGTTGTTGCATCAAGCCCTGTCGTTGGCTCATCGAAAATAAGTATTTCTGCCCTAGATGCAATACAGATTATGTTCATAACCATAGTCTGCATTCCACGCGATAATGTTCTCATACGTTTTTGTGAAGGAATTTTAAACTGATTGGCCATAGTTTGTGCCACTTCCATATCAAAATTAGAGTACATTAAGGCAAACGCTTTAAAAATATGTGCTACAGTGCTTTCTGTATATAATGCTATTGACTCCCCTCTCACAATGCACAGCTTAGATAATATCGTAGGTTTTTTATATGGACTCTCCCCGTCTATTTCTACTATTCCTGTATGATTAGGAATTCCACCAGCTATTATATTTAGCAAGGTACTCTTGCCCTGCCCATTATTGCCTATTAAACCATAAATTCGCCCCTCTTCAAACTCCAACGAAATATTTGCTAACACTTGCTGTTGATTAAAATTTACATTAATATTATTAAGCAATATCATATATCTTCCCCCCAATTGACTATTTGTTCTATAATTTCTTGTTTACTAATACCCAGCTTATTTCCCTCATTCATTAATTCATTAATCATTGTAGTATGAAAAATTTCTTTTCTTTGTTGCATAATTACTTCTCTTGCCCCTATGGACACAAACATTCCAATGCCCCTCTTTTTGTAAATTATTTTCCTATCCACTAAAATGTTAATGCCCTTTAAGATTGTTGCAGGATTTATAGCATACATTTTGGATAATTCTGTGGTAGATGGTATTTGTGTATCTTCCTCTATATAGCCTTGCACAATCTCATCCTCTAAAAGACTCGCTATCTGTGTAAAGATAGGCTCTGTTGAATTAAATTTCATACACACCTCCATTATTTAATTAGTTAATTACTCAACTAGCTAACCTATGTACTGATT
The DNA here is from genome assembly GCA_001994995.1 of Candidatus Parepulonipiscium sp. PG-Nuni2H_MBin01. Taxonomy (GTDB): domain Bacteria; phylum Bacillota; class Clostridia; order Lachnospirales; family Cellulosilyticaceae; genus Parepulonipiscium; species Parepulonipiscium primum. The sequence continues at coordinate 3,436 of MDJM01000026.1, forward strand.
ATATATCTTACAGATTTAATTGTCAATAGCTAAAATTGGAATTAAAAAAAAGCATAATTTTTCTCCGTTCTACTAATATTAATCTTTATGTTAATACTAAGTTTTGAACACAAGTTAGGAGGAATTTTATGATTAAAGTCGAACACATTTTTAAACAATACGGTGCCAACGAAAGCAAAGTTGTAGCACTAAATGATGTCAGCATGGAGGTCAAAGACAATGAATTTGTATCTATCATCGGACCTAGTGGCAGTGGCAAAAGTACATTGCTAAATATTATTAGCGGAATTGATAACCCCACAAAAGGAAAGATTCTTATTAACGATAAGGATATCTATTCACTAAGCGAAAAAGAAATATCTAAGTTTAGGAGGCAACATTTTGGATTTATATTTCAGTCATTCAACTTGCTTCCCACTCTTACTGTGGCTGAAAATATTAAAATGCCTGTGCTACTGGATAAGAAGAAAGTAGACAAATCTTATTATGACAAAATTGTGGATATGCTAGGGATTGAAGACAGGCAAACGCATATGCCACATGAGCTTTCTGGAGGGCAGCAGCAACGTGTAGCAATAGCAAGAGCATTAATCACCAAGCCAGATGTAATATTTGCTGATGAGCCAACGGGCAACTTGGACACTAAAACTACCAACTTTGTTATGGATATTTTATCGAATATGATTAAACAGTTTGGTACAACCCTTGTGATGATAACCCATAACCCCGACATTGCAGACATCGCCAATCGAAAACTATCTATTACAGATGGGGTCTTAACGGAGGTGTATTAGATGCGGCATTATTTAAACTTATCAACGAAGCAATTAAAGACGCAGAAAATGTCTACTATATTTATAATCCTTGCGATAGTTATGTCGACAGCACTACTAACAGCCATCGGGCAATCAATCGGACTATTTCAAGGGTTATTCCAAAATCAAGCTAAGTGGCTAAATGGTAATAGACATATTACGCTCACAGTATCTACAGAAGACGAAGTGGCACAAATATTCAATAATAATGAACTCACAGAAATTGGGGTAAGCAAGCACCTCGGGGTTATAGATACCACCAAAACCACTATGATACTTGGCTTATATGAATATGATGAGTTTAGTGTGAACTCCATCGAAAAAGCCAATTTGCTTTTAGAGGATGGGCGTTACCCTGTTACTGCAAATGAAATTGCTCTACCTTCTAAAACACTCAAAATATTAGGCTATCCCGAAACGCTAGGAACATCTTTAAACCTACCTATGTACAATGTGGATATTAATGGAATGACGTATGAGTTTGAAGCTGAATTTGTACTAACAGGCTTATTAAAAGAAATAGGGCAAAATTCTACAGGTAACTCAATGAATGGTATGGTTGGAGATGGGGCTATGGAAATGTATTTGCCACCAGAAAACTATATGTACCTAGTAAACTTTAAAGTGCAAGACCTAGACAACTTTCAGCCTATAATTAATCAAATTATAGATGAGCTAAATATCACTAGGTTAGGCGGAGTTCAATATAACCACGGATATTTAGACTCTCTAGGGGTGGACTATGTCGAATCTATGAGCAGTTCTAGTTTTGGGGTATCACTACCAATAGTGATAGTAGGAGCTTTAATTTTATTGTCTGCTGGATTTGTGGTATACAATATATTTAAAATCTCTATATTAAAAGAAATGAAAGATTATGGTGTACTTAGAGCAATCGGTGCGGAGCCTAGCCAAATTTATAAAATCGTGCTTGGTAAAGTTGTAATATTCATATTAATCGCAACCCCAATAGGTGGAATCATTGGTGTATTTATGTCAGAAGGCGTTATCAGTGCTATGGTTTCTATGCTAAACCCTAGCATATTTATGGTGGATACCACTGATGAAGTTAAGGCATTGTTAAGCAGTTCGGGTGAAATTTATATAGGGTTTATCTTAGTTGCAATATTAATTACTAGCCTGTTTTCTATTTTATCGGTTATCCCAACTGCTCGTTATGCCTCTAAGGTATCTCCAAAAGTTGCTATGAGTGGTGTGAAAGATGTGAAAATCACTAGGAAAAATCGCAAAGTTAAAGATGTTGGGGCACATTTTGAAAACTACTTTGCAAAGTTAAATTTAATGCGTAACAGAGGAAAAACTATTGTTACTATCTTGTCAATGTTTTTGGCGATTACGCTATTTATAGGGCTAAACTCATTTATAGAGCCAATGAACCCAGCTAACGACATGCTTGGTAGTGAAAAAGGCGATTATTCTTTAACATCTCGACCAAGTGATGATTTAAACTATAATAACGGTTTGCCACAATCTGAAATTGATAGAATAATACAAGACCCTAACGTGGCCGATGCCCCATATATCAAACATGCTTATTATAACCGTTTTTTGTATAATGACCCAGAAAACCTAGAAGGATTAAAGCCTCTTGAACTTGACTTTGAACTACCAAAATATGAAGATAGTGAAATAAATGCTGATATAACTATATTTGGAATATCGGACAGTTTTGTGGAACTTGGACTTACCGATATGTCAAAAGAAGATAAAGTAAAGTTTCTAAATGGCGAGGGCTGTATATACCAACCTAAGGGTTTTTTAGTTGACTCTCCTGATTTGGAAGTAGGAAAATCAATAACCATAAATGGCACAACCCTTGAAATATTGCACAAAGGACCCGTACTAATGCTGACTGGAGGCGGGGTTGTATCTACCGAGATTGTTGTAAACGAACGACTTTTTGAACAACTAACAGGTGATACGCTAATTAATGAAGTCTATATACACTTGGCCGAAGGTGCAGATGTTGCCTCAGTGGAAAGTTTGCTAAATGATATACAAGATAATAACAGCTATACCAGTTGGCTATCTTTTGCACAATACAAAATAGACGCTGAGCAAAGCTTTAAGCAAATTAAGTATTTAGCCATAGGGTTTATTGCTGTTATCACATTTATTAGTGGATTAAATATATTTAACACTATGTATACAAATATTTATAGCCGTATAAAAGAAATCGGCGTGCAACGTGCCCTCGGAATGGATAGGCTAACTATTAGGCGTATATTTATTTTGGAAGGGCTGTATTATGGCGGGATTGCCTCTTTGTTTGGTGGAACTTGTGGGTATCTGATAACAATAATACTTAATATGAGCAACGGTGTGCGAAACCCGTATGTTGTCCCCGTCGTTCAAATAGCTATAGCAGTAGCCTTTACGCTAATAATATGCTACCTCTCAACTGTTATTTCCCTTAGGCAAATTTCTAGACTATCTATTGTACAGAGCATAGAGAATGTAGAGTAGCAAAAAGGGCAAGTTCAGTGAAGAACTCGCCCTTTTAATAGTGCTATAAAATTTTTATAGGCTTTATTATTATTCAAATACCTCTTCTATCACCTTCTTTTCTTATAGTACAATTTAATAAAAGGAAAAATTACTATATAGGCAATCGTATCATTTATAAAAATATCTCTATAAGCATTTGGGTGCAATTCTTGCCAGAACCCTGATAAAAATATATAGAATAGTGCCAACGAGATAAAAACAATATAAGGTACTATAAATTCATAAATTTTGCTCTTGAACTTTATATTTAATATTATATTGACTACTATTGAGGCTATTAAGCATAAAACTGCTCTATCTAAAATATGTGAATAAGTATCAGTAGTTCTTCCAAATGGCAAATTTACAGCAATACTTGCTAAAGTTGTAATAGTAAATATTATGCAAAACAAATTTAATGTTAATTTTGTGTATGATTTCATATAATCCTCCAATATTTCATTAATGGCTTAATTATAGCATATTAATCATTACAAGTCACTGATTTACGTTCACGTTTAATTCCAGTCTTATCTTCATATTCAGCAACTCTACGATAAAATGTATTAGGCTTTAGCCCTAAGGTGTTCATAGCTTTAACAGCAGTCATTTCATTATTTGTCCACTGGTTATACACATCTACAAAATTATCAGGAGCTTCTATTTTTTGTCTACCGAATTTTACGCCTCTCTCACGTGCCAACTTAATTCCTTCAGCTTGATTAATTTTCATCTTAACTCGTTCTTCCTCAGCTAAGTAACTTAAAATTTGTAATACTATATCTGAAATTAAAGTATCAAGGCTACCCATGTCTTTAAATTTAGTTGTATCAAGAAGGGGCATATCCAAAACTACAATATCTACTTTTTTTACCTTAACAATGTCATGCCACTCATCTAATATCATTTGTTTATTTCTACCTAGTCTGTCAAGGGATTTAATATAAATAACGTCCCCTTCCCTAATACATCTTTTTAAAAGTTGATAGTCTGGTCGCATAAAATCTTTACCACTTCCTATATCTGTAAATATACAACCTTCATCAATACCCATTTGTTGTGCAGTAGTTAATTGTCTGTCCAAGTTTTGGTCTTTTGAACTTATCCTAATGTAAAAAAATTCTCTTTTCATAAATTTAACCTCATTATACGTATATTTTGTTGCAATAAGTATACTATACATTTAGAAATATTGCAAATACTAATGCCTCCTAATTTGACATGCAAAAATCCAAAAAAATCTAGTTAGTTCATAGGGCGGGCTTTGTGAACTAACTTTTTTACCATTTTAAAGCAATTGGAGTTTATATTTTTAATTTTATATATTTTAGTATAAATACTAATTCAAATGCAAACACTAATTTTATTAAATTTCAGTACTTATACAAGGAGAAAAATAATGGATTATAAATCACTTACTAAAAGATACAAAATAATTATGAATTTAGGATACATTTTATTTTTTACAAGTACAGTTGGGTTGATTTACTGGGAAATAAATTTAACTGTACTTAGCCAGGCTATTATGTTCACCAGTATATTTCTAACAATAATGTATTTTATATGGATAGATAAATCAGCTTATTGCCATAAAATATTATCAGACGAGCGTTTGTATAACCAAGATTTGACTGATGAAGACGTTAGAAAGAAATTCTATAAAATTAGGAATTTAAATATTGCAAGTGGAATTATTTTAATGCCTG
>MDJM01000027.1 GCA_001994995.1 Candidatus Parepulonipiscium sp. PG-Nuni2H_MBin01
AACAATAACAACTGGTTAGCAATTCATCTCACCACCTACGCTCACGCTTAGAGGTGGGAGAATTCTTGCTATTTCTAGTTAAACTATTTATTCAATACTTCTTTACATTATAATTATTCGGAGGAACACTATGATACTACGTTTTTTCAATAAATATAAAATTTACTTTATATTTATAGCAGTAGTTTACTCTCTATATTCTTTTATAGTATATTTAAGCAACTACTCAAACATATATTTTCTAAATATCCCAAAAAGGTTAGAAAATAAACCGTCCACTGTCACCACGCTTTCTAACAATACACAAAATAAATATCAAATCGATATTTTAGACAACACAACAATAGGAGTTCCATCAAGCGATGATAACCCTGTAGTGTTTATATTGCATAATGGAATGGACTTAACATACTTAGTAGAAGAGCTTGCATCTAATGGATACTTAACTTTATCCATTGATACCACAAATACAGATATAACGGACCATCTAAGATTACTAAAACAATATGTAGAAACTGAGGACATATATCTAACTAACAAAGCTGACTTTAGCCAAGTATCAATAATGGGAATAGGCGCAAGCGGCTTGCAAGCATATGAACAAGCGCTATACCCAATGGACAATTCGCTTGCCAATTTAGTATCTGTGCTACTAGTCGCTCCAGATTTAACTCAACTGCAAGATAACACAGTTCCTAGTGTGCCTGTAGGTATAGTTCTATCTCAATATGACGGTAATGTTAGAACGTTAGATGGACAAAATATATTTGATACGTTAGCATTTTCAAATAACCTGCAAGCTAATGCATCTTGTCTATATCTATTTAATGCAAATCATAACTTCTACGATGCTAGCAACTTAGAAGATGACGCACTAAATGTACCTAACGCAGAATCGCCAAGACTTGAAGCATCTGCTCAGCAAGATTTTTTACGTCAATATAGCGCTGATTTCTTCAATAACTATCATCACAATATAACAAGCACCAATATAGGTCTTGACTCCAGTCAAATAGCGCCAAACACAATATATGACTATAACGTTTTAACATCGCTAATAACACCAAACTCATTAGCAATACTATCTCCTACAGAATCTAATAGTCAATATTTTACCTCGCTAGGTGGCTCTATAGATATGCACAATGCTTCAATAACATATGTAACAGAAAGTTATATGGCACCATATGACAATGCTGCTGGTTTCCAACATCCTGGTTTGCCAATGGAACTTGGACTACTAAAGTTTAGTTGGACTGTAGATAGTGGATTATTTAGTACATCTGTCCCACCAATATATGAGGACTTCTCTAAGTATAATTCACTTTCTTTATGGCTTTCATTAGACCCTATAAATAAATTAAATTCTGGGAACACCCCGCAGTCACTTATGATTACATTAAAAGATAATAATGGTTATGTAGAGCACTTAATTTTAGATGAATCCTCAATTGCACTGCATTTGCCAGATGGATACTTGGTATCTAACAACTACCAATCCCAGTGGTCTACTTTTACCCCACTAAGCAACTTACGCATTCCACTAGATACTTTTACAAAAGTGGATTTAACCCAAATAGATGAAATAACTTTTAAATTTAATCAAACTCCTAGTGGTTCCATTTTAGTTGGAGACTTTAGATTACTTTATTAAACAATAGTCGGTGACTATTTCTAAGCAATCCCACGCGGGCATTCCCAACTGGATACTATATAAATAATATTTACGTTTACTACAACTCAGTCAACGACTAATTCCCTCACAATCCCACTCGGGTTTCCATACACAAAAAAAACTAGTGCTTAATAAGTCAAGCGCTAGTTTTTTTTTTATACTCCAAATTGCCTAAACCTCTTATATCTATTGTGAACCAATTGCTCAGCAGGCATAGATGTCAATATCTTTAATTGATTTAATAAGTATTGTTTTAAATACTCAGCTGCCTCTTCTGGATTAGTATGTGCTCCACCTACAGGTTCTTGGACAATATCTTCAATCACCTTATATTCAAGTAACTCTGTAGGAGTAATTTTCATAACCCCAGCTGCTTTTTCGGCTAATTTACTATCCTTCCATAAAATAGACGCAAATCCTTCTGGCGACAAAACCGAATAAGTCGTATTCTCCTGCATAAATACACAATCGGCAACTGCAAGAGCTAATGCCCCTCCGCTACCACCTTCACCAATAATGCCAGATATTATTGGTACTCTTAGCCTACTCATTTCCAGTAAATTGCGAGCTATAGCTTCACCCTGATTACGTTCTTCTGCACCTATACCACAATATCCACCCGGTGTATCCACCAAACAAATAATCGGCCTATTAAACTTCTCCGCTTGCTTCATCAACCTCAAAGCTTTGCGGTACCCCTCAGGATGTGGCATCCCAAAATTAGATTCTACATTTTCCTTAGCATTATTACCCTTATTCTGTGCAATAAGAGTGACCACCTGCCCCTCAATCTCAGCTAGCCCTCCGATTATAGCCCTATCATCATCAAAAGTTCTATCTCCATGGAGTTCAAAAAAACTATCAAATATCGTTTCTATATAATACTTACTTCGGGGTCTATCCATCTGCCTTGCAATCTGAACTTTCTCCCAAGCAGTGTTTTCTTTAACTTCTTCGTCTATTTGACTCACCCTTCCTAACACTTATGCCAATGTAATAAGTTAGTTATAGTGCTCTTCATCTCAGGTCGTGGTACAATAGCATCCACCATGCCATGCTCTAACAAAAACTCTGCACGTTGAAACCCATCTGGCAATCGTTGCTTTATAGTCTGCTCTATTACACGAGGCCCTGCAAACGCTATTAAAGCCTTAGGCTCTGCTAATATTATATCCCCTAACATTGCAAAGCTAGCTGTCACCCCACCAGTGGTAGGATTAGTGAGCACGCTAATATATAATAAACCTTGCTCATCATGACGCGCTAGAGCTGCACTAGTCTTTGCCATTTGCATTAACGAAAAAATCCCTTCTTGCATTCTAGCTCCGCCCGATGAACAAAAAATTATAATAGGCAATAAATTATCCGTAGCATATTCAATAGCACGTGTAATCTTCTCTCCCACAACAGTCCCCATACTACCCATCATAAACCTAGAATCCATAATTGCGATTACACACGGTATACTATCAATCTTAGCACTCCCTGTAATCACCGCTTCTTTCTCATCTATTTTAGTTACATAACCCTCTAACTTCTTCTCATAATGCTCAAAATCTAACGGGTTATTACTAACCAAATCTTTATCAAATTCCACAAAAGAATTCTTATCAACTAACCTCTTAATACGAACTCTAGCCGCCACAGGGAAATAACCTTCACACACCGTACATACACCGATAGACAATGCTAAATCAGCCACATATACACTTTTCTTACAATGGGGACACTTAACATACATACCTTCTGGGATTTCAGCTTTAGAAGGTGTATCGGAGCCGTCATTTGCATATTTTTGTTGACGCTTAATTAAACTTTGGAACATACTCTACACCTCCGCAACTTATCCAAACCAAAATTTCTACTGAAGACTGTAGCATATCTACACCTCCAAAATTTCATCTAAATTCTGTTCTATATAAGACGTATTAAAGCACCCTTCCTCAAAAGCTTTAGTATGCAACAAATCTAACTGGAACTCTATATTATTATCAATGCCTTCAATGACTGTTTCGCTTAAAGCACGTTTCATAATAGATAAAGCCTCTGCTCTGTCCTTACCAAAAGTAATTATTTTAGCTATCATAGAATCATAAGTTGGAGGGATAGTATATCCAGAATACATATTAGACTCCACACGTACTCCACGACCTCCTGGAAAATGTAATGCAGTAATAGTTCCTGCACAAGGTCTAAAATTTAAAGAAGGGTTTTCAGCATTAATTCTACACTCAATAGCAGCTCCTACTAAATTAATATCATCTTGTGTATAACATAACTTTTCACCATAAGCAATTCTAATTTGCTCCTTAATTAAATCAATACCTGTCACCATTTCCGTAACAGGGTGCTCCACTTGTATCCTCGTATTCATTTCTATAAAATAAAAACTATTGTCCGCATCTAAAATAAACTCAACTGTTCCTGCATTTTTATAATTCACACTCTGCGCAGCCCTAACAGCAGCCTCACCCATCGCAGCTCTAACATCATCTGAGATATGAGGAGATGGCGACTCCTCAATAACTTTCTGATGCCTACGTTGCATAGAACAATCTCGTTCTCCAAGATGAATAATATTACCAAAAGAGTCTCCTAAAATCTGAAACTCAATATGTCGTGGATTTCGTATGTACTTCTCCATATACATACTTCCGTCACCAAATGCCAACTGCGCCTCATGACTTGCTGTTAAAAACAACTGCTCTAGCTCATCTTCTTTATCCACTATACGCATACCACGTCCACCGCCACCTGCCGATGCTTTTAATATAACAGGATAGCCAATCTTTTTAGCGATAACCTTAGCCTCATCAATCGTAGAAATAGCACCTTTAGAGCCTGGCACAACAGGAACCTTAGCTTTAATCATAAGCTCTCTAGCTCGTGCTTTATCACCCATATTTTCAATCATCTTAGCATCTGGACCAATAAATGCTATATGACATTCCTCACAAATACGTGCAAACTTAGCATTCTCCGCTAAAAATCCAAATCCCGGATGGATCGCATCTGCTCCCACTCCAACTGCTGCACTTATAATGTTTTCTATATTTAAATAACTATCTTTAGGAAGCGCTGTTCCAATGCATATAGCTTCATCCGCCAACTTCACATGTAGCGACTCTTTATCTATTTGAGAATATACGGACACTGTTGCTATATTCATCTCTTTGCAAGCTCTAATAATTCTAAGTGCTATTTCACCTCTATTAGCAATAAGAATTTTTCCAAACATCATTTCCTCCTACTCTCCAATGGCAAACATCAATTCAGCTTTTGCTGCCACTTGTCCATCTACTGTTGCAACAACTTCACCTACTCCAATTGGTCCTCTTTGTTTTATTATGTTACACTCTAACCTTAACGTATCTCCAGGCACAACTTTTCGCTTGAATTTACACTTTTCTATGCCTCCAAAATATGCTATCTTTCCCCGATTTGCTTCTTGTGATAATAACGCAATTGCGCCCACTTGTGCCAAAGCCTCTATTATTAATACCCCTGGCATTACCGGATGTTGTGGAAAATGTCCTTGAAAAAAAGGCTCATTTATAGTCACGTTCTTAAATCCTACTGCTCCCGTATCGGTTAACTCAGCCTTATCCACAAGTAAAAACGGATAGCGATGAGGAATTATCTCCATTATTTGTTTTACATCTAGCATTATTGTACTCCCTTTCTAGTAATAATACTCCTAAAAAACTACTTGGGATTATTTATATTCTTTGTATTATACTTACATTTTAGACTCTTCTATTAAAAATAGTCCTTCTCCAAACTCTACCATCTTACCGTTTTCAACTAATATTTTTTTAACCACTCCATCTTTATCAGCCTCAACTTCATTCATAAGCTTCATAGCTTCAATTATACAAATAACCTGCCCTTTTCTCACAGTATCCCCAACACTAACAAAAGGTTTCTCAGTAGGAGCACTTGCTACATAAAAAGTCCCTACCATCGGTGCTGTTATCTCTGAGCTATTAGGTTGTTCTTCGTGCAAATGAGGTGGTTGTGATTCTGGTATATACATTGGTGCTGCACCCATCCTATGTGGGTCATGTGCATATGGAATTGGGTGCGCTCCATGAGGTGGCATACGATAACCATGAGGAGGTTGGTGTATACCATTAGATGGTACGCGGTAACCATGCTGAATCTGATGGATGCCTTGAGGTGGTTGAGGCACCCCATAAACTGGCATAGTCTCACACTCATCTAATGCATACTCAACAGGACAATGTTCCACCTCAAGACGAGGAGGTTGTTCACGGTCTAATCTTATTTCACAATCAGGGAGTTTAATCTCTAACGATGTTAAATCCGAGTCTTTAAACTCTTGTATTAGTGATTTAATTTCTTCTATTTTCATATCGGCCTTCCCTTCTAATAATCTATTCTACTTACCTTCCCACTTTTTAAATACCAAAGTAGCATTGTGTCCGCCAAATCCTAGCGAATTACTAAGAGCATATTTTATATCGTGCTCCCTACCTACATTAGGAACATAATCAAGGTCACATTCTGGATCTGGAATTTTATAATTAATAGTGGCTGGAATAAAACCATCGGTTAACGATTTAGCACAAATAATAGCCTCAATACCTCCGGCTGCACCTAACAAATGTCCTGTCATAGACTTTGTGGAACTCACCGCAACTTTAGTATCCTCACCAAAAACAGTTTTTATCGCTTGTGTTTCATATTTATCATTATAATCAGTACTTGTACCATGGGCATTAATATAATCTATTACATCAGGTTTTATATTAGCATCTTCAATAGCTAGTAGCATAGAACGAACAGCGCCTTCGCCTCCTGGAGCTGGAGAAGTAATATGATAAGCATCTCCTGTTGCACCATAACCAATAACTTCAGCCATTATATTTGCACCTCTAGCCAAAGCATGTTCTAAAGTCTCTAACACAACAACTCCTGCACCTTCACCCATTACAAAGCCATTTCTATCTTTATCAAAAGGAATGGAAGCACGAGTTGGGTCAGTTGACGTACTAAGCGCCGTTAAAGCCTGAAAACCTGCTATACCAGTTTTAGTAATAGTAGCCTCAGCTCCACCCGCAAATATAACATCCTGCTTACCTTCCCTAAGCAATTTAAAAGCCTCACCAATAGAATGGGTCCCAGAAGCACATGCTGTTACTACAGCAGTACATATTCCTTTAGCACCAATATGAATTGCAGCATTACCAGCACCCATATTTGCAATAGTCATAGGAATAGTAAAAGGAGATATTCTCTTTGCCCCTTTTTCATTTAGCGTAGTTACTGCTATCTCTAACGTTTCTAATCCACCTATGCCTGAGGAAATAATAGTTCCCACTCTTGTAGCATCCTCTTTTTCCATGTCCAAGCCAGAATGAATAAGAGCCTCTTTAGCTGCATATATTGCAAACTGCGCATACCTATCGAGCCTCTTAAGCTCCTTCTTTGGTATATGCACGGTAAAGTCTACATCCTTAACTTCAGCCGCAAGCCGGGCCTTATACTCATCATTTAACTCAAACCTTGTAATTTCTGCTATATTAGATTTACCTGCCTGAATACTTTCCCAAAATTCCTCTACTGTATTACCTAAGGAGGATACTACCCCTGCCCCTGTAATTACAACTCTATTCATAGTTAGTCCTCCTTAAATTAGTTACATGGCCATGCCGCCATCAACTCTAATTACTTCACCTGTAACATACGTTGACAAATCGCTAGCCAAAAATAACGCAACATTAGCAACATCTTTAACAGACCCCAGCCTATTCATAGGAATGTTACCAATAGCTTGCGAAACTACCTGCTCACTTAAAGCCGAAGTCATATCACTTTCTATAAACCCTGGTGCAATAGCATTAACACGAATATTCTTCTTAGCAAACTCACGCGCTAACGTCTTTGTCATTCCAATTAACCCCGCTTTTGAGGCTGCATAATTAACTTGACCAGTATTACCACTTATCCCTACAACAGAAGTCATATTAATTATACTACCACCCGACTTAAGCATAGGGCGCGCAGCATGTTTAATACAATTGAATGCACCTTTCAAATTAACCTCTATCACTTGGTCAAAGTCTTCTTCAGTCATCCTAAGTAGCAACGTATCACGAGTAATGCCCGCATTATTAACCAAAATATCTATTTTCCCAAAATGGGCAATTGTATTATCTATTAAAACTTTTGATTCATTAAAATCTGCAATATTAGCTTTTATAGCAATAGCTTTTTGTCCTAAAGCCTCTATCTGCTCTACAATATTATCTGCTTTTAGTTTAGAAGAATCGCTACGATAGTTAATAACTACATTCGCACCATTTTTGGCAAATGTCAGCGCAACTTCCTCCCCTATTCCTCTTGTACTTCCTGTTACAACTGCAACCTTATTATCTAGCATATTGCCTCCATAATTAACCTAACCCTTCTAAAGTTTGAGTTAGCGATTTCATATCATCTATGTGGTACGTATTAAGACTAGAATCTATAACACGAACAAAACCAACAACAGTCCGTTTAACACCAATTTCAACAAATGTATCAAACCCATCTGCTATTAATCTATTTAACGATTGTCTAAAATGTACAGTAGTGGCAACTTGTTGTGGCAAAAATTGTTTAGCTTTAACATTATCCATATAATCTGCACTGACATTACTTACAATCGGAATAGAAGGTGGTTTAAATTCAAATGGCTCGATAAAAGTAGTAAGTTTATCTTTAGCATAATCCATCATAGGGCTATGGAAAGCGCCCCCTACTCTTAAAGGAATAATACGTCTTGCCCCTATTTTTAAAACCTGTGTAGCCATCTCAACAGCTTCCTCAGTACCAGATATAGTTACCTGACCTGGACAGTTGTCATTAGCTACCACAACATCTACCTTTTTTAATACCTTATTAATATCATCACACACATCATAGACCACTTTAGCATCTACACCTAATACAGAACGCATTATCCCTGGATTTACCAACGTTGCCTCAGTCATAAATGCAGCTCTGTGGTCTATAATTTTTAACCCATCTTCAAAGCTTAACATTCCACTTGCCACTAAAGCACTGTATTCACCAGCACTAAAACCTGCAAAAGCTTGCGGAGTTATACCTTGTGCCAAAGCAACCTTATATGCTGCAATACTCGTAACAAAAATGGCTACCTGAGAATAACGTGTTTGATTAATCACCTGGTCTACATCTGTAAAACAAACTTCTTTTACATCCCAGTCTAAGAGTTCATTAGCTTTATCAAATATTTCCCTGCTAACTTCATAATTATCATATAAACTTTTTCCCATACCAGCATGTTGAACACCTTGACCGGAAAATAGAACTGCTACTTTCAAACTACCCCTCCATCCTAAATTCCAAACTATATTTCAAAATCGATAAGAGCACTGCCTTTATCCATCAATTGTTTTAACTCAGTTAAATAATCATTAATAATTTCTTGTGCCGACTGCTCTTTATTACACATACCCGCAATTTGACCAGCCATAACGCTACCTGTAGTTACATCACCATCAACAGCAGCATTTTTTAAAGCCCCTGCTCCAAATTTTTCTAGCTCTTCAATCGAAACACCTTCTTTTTCCATCTTTAAAAACTCGCGAGTCATCTTATTTTTTATAGTACGAACCGGGTGACCTGTACTCCTTCCGGTAGCAACTGTATCTGTATCACCAGCTTTAATAATTTTATCTTTATAATTTTGATGAACTTCGCATTCATTCGCTAACAAAAATCTAGTACCAACCTGAATACCCTCAGCACCTAACATAAGTGAAGCGGCAAAGCCTCTGCCATCACCAATGCCACCTGCGGCAATAACTGGGATTTTAAGTGCATCAACAACTTGGGGAACTAAAACCATAGTAGTTAATTCTCCTATATGCCCTCCAGCCTCGCACCCTTCTACCACAACCGCATCAGCCCCAGCTTGCTCCATCCTTCTGGCTAATGCCACTGATGGCACAAGAGGTATAACTTTAGTTCCATTTTCTTGCCAAGCCTTCATATATTTAGCCGGATTACCAGCTCCAGTTGTTACAATAGAAACATTTTCCTCCAAAATAACATCTGCAATCTCATGTGCATAAGGACTAAGTAACATTATATTTACACCAAAAGGCTTACTAGTCTTAGCTCTACACTTCCTTATCTCATCTCTTAACCAATCACCTGGCGCATTTCCAGCTGCAATAATCCCAAGTCCACCTGCCTCTGATACGGCAGCAGCAATAGCGTGATTTGCAATCCACGCCATTGCACCTTGAAAAATAGGATATTGAATACCAAGCATTTCACATACTCTATTCATAGTTACCTCCTACTTTGTCTTATGTTCTGCCTAAACGCATTATTGTCTATCTTCAATAAACTTAACTAAATCAGCAACAGTTTTAAGATGTTCTTCATCTTCTGCTTCTATAGTAACATCAAACTCTTCTTCAAGGCTCATAACAATATCTACAATATCTAAAGAATCTGCGTCTAAATCATCTTTTAAATCTGACTCTAAACTTACATCTGTTGCATCAATCCCTAATTTATCTGCCACAATTTCTTGCAATTTTTCAAATACCATTTTTAATTCCTCCAATAAAGTTATTTATCTTAAAGGATTTTACCTATTAAGATTAAAGCTACCACTCAAATAGAATACTTCCCCACGTTAAGCCTCCGCCAAAACCAGCTAAAATTATTATATCCCCTTTACATAAAGAAGATTTAGCATCATCTAAAGCAATTGGAATGCTCGCCGCTGAAGTATTGCCATACTCAAATAAATTCTTAAACAACAATTTGTCGTCTATACCTAATTTCTTTGCCACGCTATTTAATATGCGTTCATTTGCCTGATGTAAAATAAACTTTTTAATGCTAGATAAACTATAATCAGTTCCTTCAAGCACCTTATTAATACAAAGGGGCACCACAGATGTTGCAAACTTATACACTTCTCTACCATCCATCTTGAGGTAACTAGTAGATAAGTCAGTTGTTACTAAGCAATTATTAATTGGGGTATGGTCTAATGTTAACACCTGACCCAATGTGCCATCACTGCCAGTATAAATATTTATTATTTTATTAACATCGCTTTTTTCGTATATAACAGCTCCAGCTCCATCACCAAATAATACACAAGTATTTCTATCAGTCCAGTCAATAGACTTGCTAAGAATCTCTGCCCCAATAACTAAAGCTTTCTTCGCGCTACCTATTCTTATGGCATCAACTGCAATTTTAGAAGCAAACACAAACCCACTACAAGCTGCACTTATATCAAAAGCTGTAGCGTTTTTAGCCCCTATTATACTTTGCACACAACAAGCAGTACTTGGCATCATCTGATCAGGTGATATAGTAGCCACTATGATAAGGTCAATTTCACTAGGGTTTACATTTGCATCACTTATTGCTACCTTAGCAGCATCTACCGCTAACTCAACTGCTGTTTCTCCTGATGAAATATACCTTGATTTTATACCTGTTCTAGTAGTTATCCATTCATCGGAAGTATCTACAAACTTAGACAAGTCCGTATTGGACACTAAATTCTCAGGTTTCGCACTACCCAGGCCACTTATCCTAACCCCGTTCATTACCTCACCCCTTCAAATTATATTTTAGAAATCAAACTATTTCTATAGTGAGTATAACGCGCTCAATATTTGATGTCAAGATTATAATGTAAAACTTATAAGCTCTAAAAGTATTAAAGTATTCCACGATAACATCGTTACTATACAAGTTTTTAAATATTTTGCCTATAAAACCTAAGCTTACTACCAAATTAAATTGATAGAAAAAGCTTATTATAATAATTTTTTGGGTATCCTTAATAATAAATAGATTTATAAGGAGAGTAAGATTATGAGCGTTTTAGATGTTAAAAATGTAACTCATGGCTTCGGTTCACGGAGCATATTAGAAGATGTGTCGTTTAGATTATTAAAAGGAGAACATGTTGCACTAATTGGAGCGAATGGTGAAGGGAAATCCACTTTTTTAAATATAATTACAGGAACCCTAATGCCGGATGAGGGAACTGTAAAATGGTCAAATCGTGTTAGTGTTGGTTATTTAGACCAGCATTCAGCGCTAAAAGCTGGCACTACAATTAGAGATAATTTAAGGCTTGCTTTTGATGATTTATTTGCGCTAGAAAAGGAAATGTTGCAAGCGTATGAGAAAATGGCTGATTGTGACCCAGATGAAGTAGATAAATTAATGGAAGACGCTTCTGATATACAAAATATTTTAGATAGCAGCGGATTTTATATTATAGATTCAAAAATTGAAGAAGTAGCACAAGGGTTAGGGCTTAGCGACATTAGTCTTGATAAGCTAGTAAATGAGCTTAGCGGTGGACAACGTACTAAAGTGTTGCTAACTAAGTTGCTTTTACAAAATCCTACTATACTAATTCTAGATGAGCCTACGAACTACTTAGACGATATTCATATTGACTGGTTAAAGCGGTATTTACAAAACTACGAAAATGCCTTTATTCTTGTGTCTCATGATGTACCGTTTATAAATTCCGTATGTAACATAATCTATCATGTAGAGAAATCACAGCTAACTAGATATGTTGGCAACTATGAGGAATTTCAGCGGCTATATGAGCTTAAAAAAGAGCAGCAACAAAAAGCATATGATAAGCAGCAAAAAGAAATTGATAAGCTCGAAGACTTTATTGCGCGTAATAAAGCTAGAGTTGCAACTACAGGTATGGCAAAAAGCCGTATGAAGCAGTTAGATAAAATGGAAATAATAGATAGGCCTCGCGATAAGCCTAAACCTATTTTTAACTTTAGATATTCTCGCGCCGCTAGTAAATATTTAATCGATGCTAAAGACCTGGTTATTGGATACGATGAACCGCTTACTCAACCGCTAAATTTTCATGTTGAGCATGGTGATAAAATTGCTATTCGTGGAGTTAACGGTCTAGGTAAATCAACTTTGCTAAAAACAATATTAGGCATTATTCCTCCTGTAGCAGGGAAAATAGAATATGGCGAAAATATAGACTCTGGATACTTTGAGCAAGAGGATATGAGCGATAACAATAGAACTGCGCTAGAAGAGCTGTGGAATGCATATCCGTCTATGTCCAACCATCAAGTCCGCTCAGAGCTTGCTAAGTGTGGTCTTACTACTGAGCATATCACTAGTATAATGAAAGTTCTTTCTGGTGGTGAAAATGCAAAAGTTAGACTTTGTAAAGTTTTGCAGCAGCCTCTTAACTTACTAGTGCTAGATGAGCCTACAAACCATTTAGATGTAGAAGCTAAAGATGAATTAGCTAGAGCATTAAAAGAATTTAAAGGAACAATAATTTTAGTTTCACATGAGCCTGAGTTTTATTCGGACTTTATTTATAACGTATGGAACATTGAAGATTGGACTACAAAAGTAATATAAACGATTAGAACCGCAGCTTATACTGCGGTTTTAATATGTTGTATCATTTAATTAAAAAACATGTTACAATATTTAGAGCTGTTAACTTAATATAAAAGCCCTTCTGTCAGCTTCAAAATGAGAAATTGGGGCGATTTTTTAAATTAACACCAATATTTTTAAAGGAGGCTTTATATATGCAAGATACAAGATTAGGAACTGAACCGTTAAATAAACTCATTTTTAGAATGGTTCTACCAGCCATTATGGCCCAATTAATTAACGCGCTATATAACATTGTAGACCGGATGTTTATAGGCAGGATAGCTGGATATGGTGATTTAGCATTAACAGGAGTGGGGATTACATTCCCTATAATTATTATCATTACTGCATTCGCCGCATTTGCTGGCTCCGGTGGCGCTCCGCTCGCATCTAGAGCTTTAGGAGAACAAAACAACGATAGAGCACAAAGTATATTATTAAATTCTGTAATACTTCTTATTATCTTTGCAATCAGTTGTATGTTATTTTTTTATATTTTCAAAAAACCGTTATTATACTTATTTGGAGCTAGTGATAATACATATCCTTACGCAAATGAATATATTTCTGTATATTTAATGGGAACATTATTCGTACAATTTAGTGTAGGATTAAATCCATTTATAAGTGGCCAAGGTAATGCTAAAATAGCAATGTTATCGGTTTGTATCGGCGCAATTATCAATTTAATTTTAGACCCAATATTTATATTTGTTTTAGATTTTGGCGTAAAAGGAGCAGGCTATGCTACTATAATATCACAAGCATGTAGCGCTATTTGGGTTGTTAGATTTTTAATGTCTAAGAAGAGTGTAATTAGGATAGAAATACATAAATTAAAGCTAGACCCAATAATTATTAAAGCTATATTTGCACTAGGCATATCTCCATTTATATTACAAAGCACAAATAGCCTTGTTAACATAGTACTAAATTC
This sequence comes from Candidatus Parepulonipiscium sp. PG-Nuni2H_MBin01, assembly GCA_001994995.1. Taxonomy (GTDB): domain Bacteria; phylum Bacillota; class Clostridia; order Lachnospirales; family Cellulosilyticaceae; genus Parepulonipiscium; species Parepulonipiscium primum. Next base: position 14,079 of record MDJM01000027.1, read on the forward strand.
AAGTCTGGAACATTACGGTGGTGACTTATATGTTGGCGCAATGGCCATTATGACTAGTATTACTACTATAACATTTATTCCTCTTGATGGACTAAGACAAGGGATGTTACCTATTTTAGCTTATAACTATGGTGCAGGTAACCGCGAAAGGTTAGTAAGTGTAATTAAGAAATTTCTGATAATATCATTTACAACAGGTGTAATAATTATAGGTTTCGTTTTATCTTACCCACGACTATTTGCAATTTTATTTACTGATAATAAAGAGCTTGCAGATTTAACAACCTATTTAATTCCAATCTTCTTTGTTGGTTCTATATTGCTAGGAATTTTATTAGGAGTCCAAGGCTCTTTGCTAGCTTTTGGGCAAGCAAAAAAATCCATATTTATAGCTAGTCTTAGAAAATTGATATTGCTTATACCACTAGCGCTAATATTGCCTCATTTCTACGGAGTTATGGGCGTTATATATGCACAACCTATTGCAGATGTTCTATCAGTTACAGCTGCAGCAGTTATTTTCTTCACTAGTATACGTAAAATCTTAGATGAAATGCCCGTTCCAGCTGCTGATGATGCGGATGATGATAATGAAGACACAGCAGTTGTAGCATAAAAAAGCCCTCCACTCTAAAAGTGGGGGCTTCTTTTAACTTTACCGCAAACTATCGCTATATCAATTTCAATATTATCATTAAACACAATAATATCAGCATCCTTACCAATATCTAGCGTACCTTTAAATCCATCTACACCAATAAGCTTCGCCGGGTTAATTGTAACATAATCAATAGCCTTTTCAATGGGAACTAAAGTGTTGTTTAAAATATTAAATAACGCTTTATTCATAGTTAATACGCTACCGGCTAAAGCTCCATTATCAAGCCTTGCAACGCCGTCTTGAACATTAACAGCTTGCCCACCTAAATCATACTGCCCATCAATACAACCACCAGCACGCATACAATCCGTAACTAAAACTAATTTCTGCTCCCCTTTAACTTTAACCAAAAACTCAAACAGACCTGGATGTATATGAATTTCATCACAAATAACCTCACAACTTATATCAGTTGCAAACGCAGCACCGACTACACCAGGCTCTCGGTGATGTAGTGGTGTCATCCCATTAAACAAATGAGTCACATGACAAGCCCCCGCATCAATACCAGCTTTAGCTTGCTCAAAAGTCGCACCACTATGGCCAATTGAAATAGCAATCTCAGGCGACACTGCTTCTATAAACTCAATAGCCCCTTCAATCTCAGGCGCAATAGTAATTATCTTAATTACATCTTTATAAGACAAAACAAAATCAATATCGCACTTAGTAGGCGAAATAATAAATTGTGGATTTTGCGCTCCTTTGTATATAGAATTAAAATAAGGCCCTTCCATATGAACGCCTAAAATATGCGCTCCACTAGTTTGATTAGATTTTGCAATACGCACCATATCTAAAGCAGTTTTAATACTTTCCATAGACATACTCATCGTTGTAGGCAAAAACGAAGTTACACCATTTTTAATAACGCCATCTGCCATAGTATAAATAGCATTTTCATTACCATCCATAGTATCAACTTTATCATAACCATGAATATGAGTATCTATAAACCCAGCACATATAAATTGTCCATTAGCATCAATCTTTTCTAAACCATTTAACACATCTGAATTTATATCCACAATCTGTTCAATTTTATCAGAAAAGACTATCGCTTTACCTTCAATAATTTGATTGTCTTTTAATATTTTGCCATTACAAATATATAACAATTTAACCTCCAACCTCCACACGAGTTTCTTCTACTACCTCTTCAATTTCAACCACAATAGCTTCTGTATTAATCCAATCAATCATAGTATTTACAATCTCATTCCATTCATGAGTCTCTTTACCTAGCAAAGGAGTAGAAATTAACTCTTGAGCCATATGCTCTGATGGATTAACACCACCATTAACATCTGTAAACTGCGTTAACGAATCATCAGAAGTCATAAAATTAATAAATTCTATTATAGCGGACTGCTTTTTGGAATTGTTAAAACCAGCTTGAGTAACAAAGAAACCTAAATCAAATCCAGCTATATACTGATTATTAACACCTGTAAGATAAGGAATAGTAGTCATCTGAACCCAGTTTTCCAATTCCTCATTTTGTAGCCAACTACCTTCTATTATCATGGCAGATTGTTCTGTTAAAAACTCCTCAATAGCCTCATCATAAGTTTCTGTTACTACATTAGGCGAAAATGCTCCTAACGTATATAACCTTTGAAACTGCTCATCACCATCAGACCACATTATACGCTCCTCTGTGCGGCTATGCTTATAAATATCATCACCCCCAACAGCAAGCAATAAATGTTCTAACCAATAATAAGTAGTATCAGTAAAAGAGGCTGATATAGGAACAATATCATTTTGTCTAAACACAAGCACCGATACCATTAAATTTTCCCACGTATTAGGGTAGCCTAACGAATATGCATCAAATAAATTTTTATTATAATAAAGCGCCTTATAATACCCATTGACTGGCACCATATAATTCTCATCCGTTAAAGCTCCTGCTATATCAAGCGATTCGGTAGTAATATTGCCCGCAAAAGACGGGAACTGTTGCCTTATTACATCAATTGATACAAACTCATCTAAAAGCACCTCATCAAGCACACCAGACGGTGGCGCAAATATCACATCCGGTTCATTACCAGTTGCAAAATCAGCTTCAATAGTAACCTGATACGTTTGTGTTGCATTATAATAATGGTCCACATCAATATAGGAATACTCGTCCTCAAAGTCACTCACTCTATCTAAAAACACTTGTGTAAACTGTGTACCATCAGGTAAAAAACTCGCCACATTTATAGTTATAATCTCAATCGCCTCTTCAATCTGGTCAGAAGCTATTACCTCCTCTGGCGAAAGCTCCGATGTAGTAGAACTATCGTCGCCTATACTATCGCACCCACTAATCATAAGTGCCATTAACACTAATAAAACTTTTAATTTCCCCATTTAACCACCCTAACTTTACTTACATTATCTTTTTTTATAGCGCTTCTTAGAAGGGCGAAGTGTTATATACACCATCTCCGGCCTAGTCATTATTCTAAGCGGAAACTTAGCCGTACCAATACCGTTGCTAACTATAACATCTCTACCATCCTTTTCGCACTGACCACTTAAATAGCTAAAAGCAATAGCTTCATCCACAAATGCAGGCACGATTTTACTTAAGTGCTTAAGGGGAGAAAATTGACCACCATGAGTATGCCCTGCTAACACCAAATTAATGTCATACTTATCTTTAATTTGATACAAGTAGCGCGGATTATGTGTTACTAAAATTATATAATCCTCAAACCGTGTGTTCTTAATAGTTGGCTCAATATGTTGGTTTTGAGTACGCAAGTCCCCAACCCCTCCTAATCTAATTTTCTGCCCTTTATGCTTAATCCAAAAAGCTGCATTATTTATATTCTTAATGTCACTAATCCTCATAGCTCGCCTTGTATCAGCCAAACTTTCTGTTACATCATGATTACCCATAACAGCGTAAGTTCCGTATTTAGACTTAAGCTTAGCAAGCTCCTTAAAACATGGGTAAATATATCGTTTATGCATAATATAATCACCGCCTAAAATTACAACGTCTGCGCCCCATCTGTTAACCTCTTTAACCATCTTCTCTAACTTCTTAGAACCAACCTGACGGCCAAAGTGAATGTCTGCTAAAAAAGCAATTTTAAACCCATCAAAGTTTTCTGGAATTTGTTTATGCTCAATCTCATACTTTTTAATCTTATGCCAATAAGGCTCTAAAAACGCATATCCTAATACAGTTAAGCCTAATAAACTATACAATTTTTTTCTAGTCATTATAAGTCCTACTTTCTAAGTAATTTGTACCGCTAATTTTAGTGTTACACAAAATACTTATTAATAAGCTGTCCTATTATTTCCAATTATAGCTACCCATTTTATCCATCTCAAGATTACAAAGCTCATCCGCGCGATTATTACCCTCATTAGTACTATGACCCTTAACTTTAATAAACTCAATATCTTTAAATTTAGTTTTTAAACTATAGAGCTGTTGCCACAACTCCTGATTTTTAATCGGTTGCTTCTTAGAATCTTTCCAACCATTACGCCTCCAACCGTTAATCCAACTCGTAATGCCATTAAGCACATACGAACTATCCACATGAATTCTCACAGGAATATCATATTTAGTCAAAACTTCAAGAGCGCGAATTACTGCTGTTAACTCCATTTTGTTATTAGTAGTGTTCACATCCCCACCACTAAGCTCCTTTACAACACCTTTATAAATAAGTACACAACCCCAAGCTCCTATATTAGTTTTACTTTGATTACCTCTACAACCACCATCACAATATATAATAATTTCTTCCACTACTTTACTTCCTCTCGTTTTTGTTTAATTATACATGCTTTATCAATTGATTAAAAGCTATTTTTAAAATTTAAAGGTTAAAATCCACTTTTCTTGGCTATACTTTAATAACTCGTTATAGGAAGGTGAGTACCATGCAAAATTATATTATCACTAACAACAAAACATTTATGGCTAATTTGCTAAAAAGTTCTATATTTGATACGTTTGAAGCCAGAGAGGTTGTTCTACAAACACAAGTTAAACACTTAATTGATGGTTTTAATGGAGTTAATGAATTTATTAAATGGAACTACCTTCGCCCTACAGTCTATTCATTAATTAGTAAGCAGCACACTCTGTCCTACTTTAAACTAGTTTTATCAATTAGTAAGGTGAATGACCTACAACATCAATTTGTTACAGACGATACATGTACTTTTTTCTTAAATATTACTTTTAAGGATAATCAAATTAACTGCACTACAGGCTGTGCTTATAAAACCTTTACATTAGATAAGTCGGCCGAACAAAATTGGGATAAATATATAGAGAAGTTATTTATTAGCAATAATTTTATTTAACAGCTTATCTTACTAGTAAAAGATATAGTTTTTTTAAAATCCATGTAATAGTTACGTTTTAAATATAAGGTTACACACATTTTATATAAAGTAGTTATCTTAAATATATGGGCATAGTATATCAAAACTAAAGCTAGCACTATTACTAAATTACAAACTTGGCAATTTAATTACAGTTATTTTACAACTCAGTGATTACACTTGATTTTCTATGCACTATCGGTTATACTAGCTGAGTAACGACACAATTTGAATGGAGTGTTAATATGAAATCATTAATCTTATTTTCGGCACTGTTAATTACTAATATGTCACTTGTGGTATATGCAGCAGATGTGTCGACTGAAGAAGTAACTATTAGCGTTGAGGATGTGGTGCATTTTTCATCTAAAGAAGATGTTACATCTGTCAATTTAAATATAAGCGAATTGGAAATAGGAAATTTTCAAAGAGGGCAGAAAATATACCTTTCGTTAGAAGGCGCGCAAATAGCAAGTTTCGGCGACATTAGCACAAGCGGCGTACTTCTTACTTCTAAGATAGATAAGGAAGGAAATATTAGAGAATTAATTTTAGAAATAACCAAATATATAGATAAAGAAGCTATTACTTCTATAGATTTAAATTTTGATGTAAAGCCAAATAATACTAGTGCATCAGAAATAATCCTTCATATTGAAAGCCGTGGTTTTGAAGAGAATACCCATATTATTATAGGACAATCGTCGCTTGGTTCATAATATATATATTTTTTTATTATTTTTTTAACATATTCTACCAAAAATGTTCATATCTATAGGATAGAATATACTAAATAAATATTTTACAATATATGTTTTATCTAATATATGTTTTGCTGAACATACGATTTATCTAAATATCAAATCACAAATATATATTTCCTTAATATAGTCTTAATAATATTTACTAACTATATTGCTTTAACAAATATTATTTAATATGTATACAATATCTTTCTCATTTCGAGAGGGGATGTTGGCCCTAATCAATCTCTAGGCCAATCATCTCCATCAAATATTTTGCATTAGTTTTAGTGGCAATTCCAGTTTTAAGCTTATAGTCAAAATACATTTTTTCATTCTCGAATAAATCGGTGAAGTGGTAATTACTTATGCCTTCTTCATCCCCCAAAACACACATTTCTAAATCATGCGTCGTAATTGCACCTATAGCACCGGCGCGTTTTAAAGCGTAAATAACACTTTTCGCTCCACTTATCCTATCATTTGAGTTTGTCCCTCGAAAAATTTCATCCATCAAAAATAATATTCCTTTATCTTTTGCTTCTAAAATAAGTTGCATACGAGTAATCTCAGCATGAAACGTAGATGTATTTTGTCCTAGGTTATCGCCAATTCTCATAGACGTATAAATGTCTAATGCACAACATTGCAGTGATTTTGCGCAAACTGGTGCACCAGCGTATGCCATAACTAAATTGATTCCTATAGTACGTAAAAAGGTAGTTTTACCAGACATATTAGAGCCAGTAATTATAAAAATTTCGTTTTTTAAACTAAAATCATTTGTAACTCTTTTTTCTTTACATATTAAAGGATGTCCAATATCTTTTGCAATAATTTGTTTAGGCTTATCAATTAACGCATAATGTAGTTCTTCTAAGAAACTAAGAGTAGTTAAACTTGCAAGTGCTTCAATTTCTGCGACTAGGTTTAGCGCTTCTTGAATATTAAAGCCAAAGTTACGTTGCCATTGTATACACATTTTCGCAATCCAAAAATCCCACATAAATATTCCGTTTAAAGGAATTGCAAACAAAGGTTGTTGACTAAATGTTGCAAGTGTAGCTATATGTTCAAGTTTAGAAAGTCCTTCTAATATCCCATCTAATTGTTTCTTTTTATTTAATAAATACTCACTTTTAAAGTCAGTTTTATCTAATAGACTAAATACTTCAATATAAGGCTCTAGCTGGTAACGTACAGTTCTAAGTATTGATAAATCTACGGGTATAAACAATCTTAAGCCTGCTGCCACTAACGCAAATGCAAATGCGACTATAATAACTAGGGAGCTGTTTGTTACTTTGCCAATTATAAATAATCCAATTACAATAATAGGAAATGCTGGAGCTAGGATATCTATAACGTTAGGAAGAGGAATTTTTTGTGATGCTATATTAATCCATTTGTTAGGGTTTTCTCTAACAGTTTTATTTTGTCTTAAAATTACTTGTAGCTGCTGCACAAAGTCAATATTATTACTTAGTTCGTTAATTGCCTTTTGTCTATATTCTCTAACAGAAACTGACTGCTCTCTATTTAGTAAGTAGTCGGCTAATTTTTCACGCCCTAAAAATGTATTAGCCACACTAATTTTTTTATATAATGAAGCTTCTCCTATTATATCTAAATCAAAAGCATATGGATGGGTTGGAGCTGCTAAGTCAATTCCGCCATCTTCAAAAGCTTGCCAATTATCATATAGCCTGCTAATATATTCGTCATTAATTTTTTGATATAATTTCACTACTGCAATATCTCGTTTAATTAGTCCATGCCATATAACTAGTGCTAAAAAAGCTAAAACACCAGCTCCAGCCATAACTACGTATATAGTTAATTGTGTATTTATACTTTTGTATAGAAAATATATTAATAGTAATCCTATAATCACTCTAAGATGGACAATTTTATTATATACTTTCTGCAACTCTTGTTCCTGGTGCTTACCAGCATCAATGCGGTTATCAAAATCTTGTTTAGTCATGTTCTCTCCTTAAATGTAAAATTGGGTATGTACCCAAAAACTCCCGTGTAGGGTAATCTTTATATTAAGTTAAACTCCGTAAAATCGTTCCAAAGTTAACTTAAAATCCAAATATATTGTCTAAATTGGTTAATAGTTAGAATTTTTCTTTATAATGTTTATACTACCCAACTTTCGGCTATAATATAAAAAATATTTGTTGGGAGCGATGTTTGTGAACGAAAGCTATAATTTAGACTTATTACCTAAACCTAGAGAGGAATTATTTGACGGTAGAGTCCAATTTCAAATATTACCTAGACCACGTCACGGCGTTTTAATGTTAGAATTTTATAATATTTTAAGGAGTAAAATACCAGCCCCTTTTAAAGTTTTTACAGATTGCATAAAGATAGAGAAAAATGATAGTACTATAGTACAACCCGATTTAAGTATAATTGGCGATTTTACTAGATTTAATAGAGCAGGCAATTATGCGGGCGCTCCACCACTTGTGGCTGAGATATGGGCACCGGGTAATCGTAGAGATGAACGACGAGAGAAGTTAGCGTTGTATGAATCTATGGGCGTTGCTGAGTTTTGGAGTATAGATTATAATACAGGTGGGTTTGTTCAGTATTATTTTAAAGATGGTAAGTATGTTATTGGAAAGGATATTATTGTTTATAATCAGCAGGAATATAGTTCTTTATCTGAACTGGATTTATGCTTAGAAGATTATGATACTTTAGTTAGGTTAAAGAGTTTTCCTAATGTAGAGATTAATTTATTGGATTGTTTCGTACCAATGCAAAATTTTATATTTTAAAAGGGGCATATGCCCCTTTTTTTCTTACTTATATATCTTAGCCAGTTTAGTAAATGCATCTAAGGAGTTTATAACTGTTTGGTTACTTACGCAGTAAGAAACTCTAAAATATCCAGGGCAACCGAAGGCGGAGCCTGGTACTAGTAACAGATTAAATTTTTTAGCCTCCATACAAAACAGTACATCATCACTTATTGGCGCTTTAGGAAATAAATAAAATGCCCCTTGGGGATATACGCAAACAAAGCCTAGGTCGGTTAAATGTTTATATAATATATCGCGGTTTAATTTATATAAGCTTATATCGACTTCAACATCTACACATTTTTCAATAACCTTTTGAAATAAAGATGGAGCGTTTACAAATCCTAAAATACGATTAGCTACTCTTAAAGCCTGAATCATATCTTCAAAGCTTTCCATATTAGAATTCATACATACGTATCCTATACGCTCGCCAGCTAATGATAGCGATTTGCTATATGAATAGGCAATAAACGTATTGTCATAAAACGGCAATACACATGGCACATCCACATTATCATAGACGATCTCTCTATAAGGTTCATCGGATATTAAATAAATGGTATTCTGGGCGGACTTTTTGCGCAAAGTTTCGGTTAACTGGGTTAACAGTTGCTCAGTGTACACTACCCCAGTTGGGTTGTTTGGCGTATTTATAATCACAGCCTTAGTCCGCTCAGTAATAGCACTTTCAAGCATTTGTATGTTTGGCTCAAAAGTTGGATAGTTTGCAGGTATCACAACCAATTTAGCCCCAAAGTTAGATACGTAATGTGTATACTCTCCAAAAAACGGAGCGAATACTATTACTTCGTCGGCTGGATTTAAAATACATTTTAAAATGATATTTAAGGCACCAGCCGCGCCTACAGTCATAGCTAGGTTATCACTAGCTAAATCTAAATTGTACTTTTCGTTTAGCGAATTAGCAATAACCGCTCTAGTGGACTCAAAGCCTGAGTTATTCATATATCCATGCACTAATTTAGGTTGTTCGTTAACTAAAATATCATTAATAATAGTAATAATTTCATCTGGTGGAGCCACATTAGGGTTACCTAGACTAAAGTCATATACGTTTTGTGCACCGTATTTTTCTGTAAGCGCCTTACCTTCTTCAAACATTGCTCTAATTATAGAGCTTCCTGCTACAAGTTCCTTCATATTTTCTGCTATCATAGTATCCATCCTTTTGAACTATTATAAAAGTTCAGGTCTCTACGTTAAAGTAATAGACTTTCCATAGTTGTAAGTAAAGTTTCTGGCACATAAGTTTTGCCATAACCTTTTCCAATATCTAACCCAGGTTTATTGTCTCCATGAAAATCACTGCCTCCAGAAGGAAATAAGTTATGCGCTCTACATAGCTCCAGATACTTAGCTTCCTGCTGTGCACTATATTCAGGGTAAATTGACTCAATTCCATCAAGGCCAGCTGCCGCTAGGTCTGAAATAAACTGCTCAACATTAAGTTTATAAATGTGAGGATGTGCAATAGAAGCAAGTCCTCCAGCTTGGTGAATAACATCAATACATTCGGTATAATCTATAAATTCTCTACCAATATACGCAGGTTTACCACGGCCTAAATAGCGATTAAACGCCTCATCCATAGACCCAACGTATCCTTTATCCACTATTACTCTAGCTACATTTGCACGGGTAATTATATTATTATCACCAACATTAAGCTCGTCAAAACTAACTTCCATCCCTAGCTCTTTTAAGCGTTCTAACATCATAACGTTACGTTCATCACGTACTTTTTTAATTTTAGTTATAGTCTGTTGTAATTTTTGATTTTCTATGTCTAAAAAATACCCAAGTATATGCACCTCAACATTGTTGTAACTTGCGCTAAACTCAGTGCCAGCAATTACTCTAAGGCCAACTCTCTCACCCCACTTTTTGCATTCGCTAACACCAGCTGTAGTATCATGGTCAGTGAGCGCAATAGCCACAAGACCTTTAGCTTTAGCGTAAAAAGCGAGCTCCTTTGGTGTAAAAGTTCCATCAGACATTGTAGAATGTACATGTAAATCAACAGGGTACATCAATAACCACCTCCAAATATAAATATATATCTATTGTAACAGGTTATTACTACTATTAAAAGCTATAATTATAAGATAATCATTATATAAGAAGGTTTTTTAATTTGTGAAAAAATATAATACAAAATTTGTATAAATAATTAATTAGGGCCTTGAATGTGGAATTGTATATGTTATAATAAATCGAGCTTACATTTATAGGAGGCAGCACATGAAACACATAACAACCCTAAACACAAAAAACTTAACTACTGTAAAAGGTGGATGCGGAGAATGTCAAACCTCTTGCCAATCTGCATGTAAAACATCTTGTACAGTAGGAAATCAAACTTGCGAACAATAAGTTTTTAAGCTAGTAGTCGTAACTACTAGCTTTTTTTAGCATCTTTAAGTTATTTATTGGAGGAACATATGATTCACAAATTTCAGTTTGAAAACTCAAACATTATAATGGACATTCACAGTGGTGCAGTTCATGTAGTAGACGATATAGCGTATACTATAGTAGAAGATGCACTTAATTTATCTACTGAGCAGGTTGTTCAGAAGTATCAATATCAGTTTGATGATAGGCAGCTAAAAGAAACTATTGAGGAGCTTTTGCAGCTGCAACAACAGCAGATATTAAATACGCCGGATATATATCAAGATTTTGTACCTGCTTTGACTAATCGTAGCCCAGTTGTTAAAGCTATGTGTTTACATGTAGCTCATGATTGTAATTTAGCTTGCAAATACTGTTTTGCTAGTGAAGGTGAATATCATGGCGAGCGCGGACTTATGAGTATTGATGTTGCAAAGGCAGCTGTGGATTTCCTTATTAAAGGTTCGGCGGGGCGTAGGAATATTGAGATTGACTTTTTTGGCGGAGAGCCACTTATGAATTTCGATGTGGTTAAGCAAGTTGTAGAGTATGCGCGCAGTAAGGAAGATGAGCATAATAAAAATTTTAGGTTTACTATGACTACTAATGGTGTTTTGCTTAATGATGAGATAATGGAGTTTTTAAATGAGCATATGCACAACGTGGTTTTAAGTTTGGATGGTCGTCGTGATGTTAACGATTGGATGCGTCCAACTAGGAATGGTAAGAGTAGTTATGATATTATTATGCCTAAGTTTAGAAAGCTAGTTGATAGCCGAAATGGTAAGCAATATTATATTAGAGGGACGTTTACACGAAATAATTTAGATTTTTCTAATGATGTACTGCATATAGCAGATGCAGGGTTTAATGAAATATCAGTAGAGCCTGTGGTGGCCCCTTCAGATGTGGATTATGCATTACAAGAAACTGACATTGAGAAGTTGTGCGAAGAGTATGAGACTTTGGCTAAGGAAATGTTGTCGCGACATAAGCTTTGTGGGAAAAGCTTTAACTTTTTCCACTTTATGATAGACCTTAGTGGTGGGCCTTGTGTGCACAAGAGACTGGCAGGCTGTGGGTCGGGTACTGAGTATTTAGCGGTAACTCCAGAAGGGGATTTATTCCCATGTCATCAGTTTGTTGGGCTAGACGAGTTTAAGATGGGTGATGTTTGGCACGGTGTTACTAATTTTGAAAAGCGTAATGAGTTTGCACAGTGCAATGTGTATTCTAAAGAAGATTGCACTAGCTGTTGGGCAAAACTTCATTGTAGTGGTGGCTGTGCAGCTAATTCATATAACTTTAATGGTACTTTAAATGGAACTTATCGCATTGGTTGTGAGCTGCAAAAGAAACGACTTGAATGTGCGATTGGATTAAAAGCCGAAATTAGTTTAGAAGTACCAGATATATCTACTGAAGTTAGAGACTTAAGCATTGAAGTGGCTTCGATTGAAACCATAGAAACTGCTTAAAATTTCATGTTTAAACTTATCTAAGAATGGTTATTCTAGGTATTATTAAGCGTGGAGAAAAGCATTGCACCAATCCGTGCGGTGCTATTTTTTTTGGAGGTGAGCACGGGCGCTAAATGGAGATGGTAAAAATTTTATTTTGGAGGTGAATGAGAATAATGAAACAAATATTACTAGTAATAACTTTAACGGTTGCATGTATATTTCTTGCTGTCTATGGATTTAACGGATTATTTTCATACCATGGAATAAAGCTAGGACTTGACTTGCAAGGTGGAGTGAATATTGTTTATGAAGCAACAGTGGAAGAAGCGCCGACTGCGGACGAGATGAATGCAGCAGTGCAGATGATACAAACTAGGCTAGATAATGAGAATTATACGGAAGCAGAAGTTTCGATTGAGGGAGACAGAAGAATTAGGGTAAATATCCCTGGTGTTGATGACCCACAAGAAGCGATTTCAAATATTGGAGCTACCGCGCTTTTAACTTTTGAGGACGAGAATGGTAATGTTGTGCTGGAAGGTAAAAATATTGAAAGGGCGATTGCTCAAATTGCAGACACTGGTTTTGGTAACGAAAGCATTGTTTCGATTAAGTTAGATGCACAAGGAACTGAAGCATTTAGAATTGCTACTGAAGAAAATATAGGTAAACCAATTATAATTAAGCTTGATGGTGAAATTATAAGTGCACCTATAGTTAATGATGTAATTAGAAGTGGTGAGTCTATGATTTCAGGTTCATTTACTCAAGCTTCGGCAAAACAGTTGGCTGAGCGTATTGAAGCTGGTGCATTACCATTTGCACTAACGCCAGTGTCCTCTAGCGGAGTTGGTGCTAAGTTAGGTATGGAAGCATTTACTTCAAGCTATAGAGCGGCTGTTATTGGATTTGTTATAGTATTACTGTTTATGCTTGTTGTGTATAGAGTTAGCGGAGTTGCTGCTAATATAGCACTTGTATTATATGTGGCATTAGTTGTAATTACACTTAGCTTAATTGGAGCAACGTTAACATTGCCAGGTATGGCTGGAATTATTTTATCAGTTGGTATGGCAGTAGATGCTAATGTAATTATTTTTACACGTATTAAAGAGGAGTTAGCAAATAGAAGTGTGCGTTCAGCAGTTGAGGCTGGATTTAACAAAGCTTTAAGTGGAATTGTGGATGGAAACGTTACAACGCTTATTGCGGCATTTGTACTATACTTTCTAGGTACAGGAATTATAAAAAGCTTTGCTACTACGCTAGGAATTGGGATAATGATATCTATGTTTACAGCTTTAGTTATAACTAGAATGTTACTAAGAGGATTAGTTGCAGCAGGGCTAAATAAACCACAATACTACGGAGGAGCAAAACCAAATAGTTAATATAGCTTAAAAATGCGGCAACAAAATAGTTGCCGCATAAATACATTATAAAGGAGGCAATTCCATGAAAAACCGTAAAATATTTTTTGCGTTTTCAACAATCTTAATACTGATTGGCTTGGGCGCAATGATATATAATCATATGCAAGGTGAGGATATATTAAATTTTGATATAGAATTTAAAGGCGGTACAGTGCTACATCTTGATTTAGAACAGCAGTTTAATATAGAAACTGATATACGCCCACTTGTGGAGGAGTTTTTTGGTTCTGCAGTAATACAGGAGGTACCAGGAACTTATGAGGTGATTATTACTACACAAGAGACAGACCAACAATCTCGTCAGCAATTTGTGGAACAACTTAAAGTGAATTTTGGTCTAACTAATAATATAATTCTTGCTGAAGATTCGGTTTCACCAACCATTAGCCCAGAAATCCAACGAAATGCAGTAAATGCAGTGTTATTAGGTTCATTTTTAATGTTGATATATATATGGATACGCTTTCAAGACTTTAAATTTGGAGCGGCAGCGGTTTTAGCTCTAATTCATGATGTATTAATTATGATAGGGGTATACGCAGTGTTTAGGATTCCACTTAATAATTCGTTTATTGCGGCAATCCTAACTATAATTGGGTACTCAATCAATGATACTATTATCGTATTTGACCGTATCCGCGAAAATAGAAAGTTAATCAGCGGTCATGATGAAGCGATAGTAACAATAAGTATAAAGCAAACGCTAACACGCTCAATTAACACATCAATCACAACACTGATTATGGTGAGTTCGTTATATATATTTGGTACATCATCAGTTAGAGAATTTGCATTCCCACTAGTAATAGGAACAATTTCGGGGACATATTCTTCAATATTTATAGCAAGTCCTATTTGGTATGAACTACGCAAATTGACGCGTAACAAAAACCAAAAAAAGAACACAAAAGAACCAGACCCACAAAATGCATAATCTAAAGGCTTCAATTTACTATTGGAGCCTTTCCAATTATTTCTGGATAAGAAGATTATACCAAACTTTTTACATATCTTTCCAATTCTATGTGACACCTCTAACATGAACCATCTACTCAATCCCGTGAAAATACAGCGTTTCGCCAGTCTAAAATAGGAAAAAACACACAGCTTGTCCCTAAATTCCGTCATATTCACTTACAGACGCGCATAATATATAGCGATATACATCATATAGTCAACGGCTATTTGTGTCGATTTAATTAATGTCATTACAATAAAAATACACGTTAAGGAGTATATCAATAGTTAGTGTTTATTATATAATCAAATATACTTATAAACCTACAAATATGTTCCTTAAAACCAAAAACATAATAAAAAAGGAGGCAGCTACTTGACAATATATACCATATCTTATTTATATAGAACGATAACCAAGTTCAGATAAATAATTTTTCAGTACCGATGGCTAGTCGGGAATGCGTGAACGCAGGTTTACTTGTAATCTGCGGCGTACGCCTTTGGAGTGTTATATCAAATGACGGTAGCAAGCTATACAGCAAAGTCAGACACGATGAATAAGGAAAACTCTTGATATGGATATGTTTGTCTATAGTTTAAGTAGCAGAGAAAATATGAGTAAAAGAATGAAGAAACATATCGCACTATGCCTAAGCATGTCATTAACAATAAGTATAATTCAAATGCCAATACAAACATATGCTAGCTCTACCGAGTTTTACGATATATCAACTCACTGGGCACAAGACAGCATAGAAGCATTAACAGACGTTGGAATCCTTGGTGGCTACGGAGATGGTAGCTTCAGACCAAACAACGGCATCACCCGCGCAGAGCTATCAGCCTGCATATATAAAATATTTAATCTAACACCAGGTACCGCATACAAAAGCTACAACGACGTACAATCCAGCTTCTGGTATCACGAAGCCATATCAGTAGTCGCTGGCCTAGGCTTAATCAACGATTATGGCAACGGCATGTTCTACCCCGACACACTCGCGTCCCGCGAAGAAGTTGCATACGCAATAGTTCAAGCATATAGATTACTTGAAGATAACACCAACACCAAAATCAACTTCAGCTTCGCTGACAGCTCCGACATATCAGACTGGGCTGCCGAGTCCGTAACCGCACTCGTTGCAGAAGGACTCCTAGCAGGCAGGCCAGACGGCACGCTAGACCCAAAAGGAGCCATCACAAGAGCCGAAATGGCCACGCTACTAGACAGACTTACTGGGCGCTTCATCACATCTCCAGGCAACTATACAAATTTTACAGAGACCAACAATATAATTATCAATACTGAAGATGTAACCTTAACCAACGTAAACGCCAAAGGCAACGTATACATCGCACAAGGTGTTGGTGATGGTGATATATACCTAAACAACGTAACCATCGACGGTACATTATTCATAGAGGGAGGCGGTTCCAATTCAATCTACATAAATGGAGGCAACATAAACCGCATCATAATAGATAAATACGATAACGACGTACGCGTCGTTAGCACCAACAAAGCTGAAGTAGACGAGATAATAGCGCAGAGCGGATGCACAATAGAAGGTAGCATGGAACTAGACACAGCATACGTATATGCATCAAACGTAATCTTCAATCTACTTCCAAGCAAAATATTCCTTGCCGATGGCATAAGCACCACAGTCAACGGCACCAAATTAACAAGCTCCCAAATAGCATCCAACGGTAGCTATAGCCTAAGCACCAGCTCCTCCAGCAGCAGTTCATCCAGCAGCAGCGGTGCTACATCATCAACATTACCTGGATACAATTCAAATCCAGATGCATGGTTCCCATGGTATGGTGACAACGACACAACCGTCACATCGCCTACGCTTGCGACCAACATAACTGCGCAAGTTGGCGACGACGTAACAGTTAGAGTATCCAACTCAACAACATCATGGACCGATAGTGTAGTTCTTAGATTAAATGGTAACGTTCTAGTATATGGCGTAGATTATACCTTCGATTCTAGCGGTAACATATGCCTCTACGACCATCTATTCACCGACGCTGGTTCATACACAATAACTGCTGTTGCTAACGGCTTCACAACCTCCACAGCTACAGTAACAATAACTGCACTTACCATAGAACCAGAAGAGCCTGAAGTAGAAACAGAAGACCCTGACGAAGAAACGCAAGACCCAGATGTAGAAGAAGAAAAAGATACTACTGCACCAACCTTATCATACTACGGTGCTAACCCATTAGTAATCGAATACAGCAGTACAATGACATATCCTTCAGTAACCGTTCGCGACAACGTAGACGGCACATCATATATAACAGTACCAACCACCATATACGATGAAACCGGCCGAATCGTCTCTAGCGTCAATACTAACAACGAAGGTGCTATATATACACTCATATACCAAGCCACCGACAAAGCTGGCAACACTAGTAGCGAGCTTAGCATAACAGTGCAAATTGGGCAAGCTACTCAAGAGCCTGTTGAAATTAGCCGTCCTGCTGCCTACGCTGATGGCACTCGCAGGCTATACAACAACAGCGAGATTACCACCGCACAAGCAATATCACTAGATGTTACTCCTGCTGACTCCAGCATATACTACAGCATCAACGGCAATGGCGAAACTCGCTACACTAGTCCTTTCTATCTTCATGACTTCGCTGAAGAAGAAACAATATCGCTCTACGCTTATGCCACTAACGATGGTGTTAACTCTGCTGCATTAGATATAGATTTAAAAATTGTCCATGAGTTAACAGAAGACTTAGACGGCGACGGCACCGACGATGGCAGCACAGAAGAGCCAGACACAGAAGACCCACAAGAGCCTTCTATCGGCCTAGCTCCTAGCATCGGCATTAGCTCTGCCAACGACATTACCTACAGCTTCAACCAAGACAACTGGACCATAGAACTATACATCCCATCAGCGTGGGAATCATGGGCACAAAGCATCACCAGCATAGTCCCAGAATTCGGCAGGTCTAGAATTAGCGGCAGCTATTACGAAAACGGCATATATTATATAGACGTTAGCAACCTAACCCAAGCTGGCTCCTACACTATGTTTATATATGCTGATGGCTTCAGCAGAACACATTTTGATTACACAATAGAAGATACTTACAACAACGAGATAGCCCTAGAGCTTCAAGCCGCAATGCAAGCTGCCAGCGACTTTATATTATCACTAAACATCTATCCTGATATAACAACCGTATCAGATGTAGAATATAGCGAGCAGTTCGTATTCCAATACCAAGTTGATGTTCTAGAAAACATCATGAGCGAGGCGGATATAATTTTAACACAGTTATTACAAGGCAATTATACTGATTTTGATTATATAGATGCACTTATAGATGACATTCAAACCACCATAGGCCAAATCTCCACCAACTTCTATACTGGTACAAATGTAGTAACTCCAGATAGCTTCATGTTATCTACATCTGGTAGAACTGCTACCGTAAAATGCGAATTAGCTAACTACATCACAGCAGCCAGAATAGTATATGAGCAAGAAGACGGCAGCAAGGTATACTACGACATACCTACCAATGATACCAATTGGCAAACTATTAATTATACAACACTTGATTTAACAGAAGGCAAATACACCATATGGATAGAAGTTAGCGTTGATGGCGTAGTTAGCAACTTAGCATCCACCTCAAAATCATTCTGGATATACGAAGATGGCAGCGTATCAGTAGCGAATCCTACAATCACATTAGACGGTGTATTAAGCGACGGGTCATATATAACTAGCGTAGATGCTACAATCACCATCCCAGAGCAGATAGAGTTTATAGAGTACACATACAACGATAGTGAGTGGGTTAGAGTATATTCTTCTGGCAACGGCGGATTTGATAATACAGATATTGCAAACATCAGTTGGTCTCATAAACTAACATTCACACAAAGTGGCACCCTGGAGGTTAAAGCATATCAAAATGGTGAAGTAACAGGAACTGCTACACAAGAAATAGCAATATCCGAACTACCTGGCCTAGGACTTGTTCCAGATGCAAACCTAAGGGCACAGCTTGGCACAAGTTATGCTCAAACCGGTGTAGTAGATGCAAATGGTGAATACGTACTACTTAGCGTATTAGAGTCACTTAAAGTTGCAGATTATGAAAATGCAATAGAGCTATTAAGTGGTCTTCAGTATGCTACAAACATGTATTATTTAGATGTTAGCAACGATAGCGACATCAGTCCTAACAACATAACAGACTTAAACTTTAATCATCTACCTGCATCGCTAATGTACTTAGATGCAAGCAATAATCCTATATCATCAATAACAGGATTAATAGATGCTGCTGTATATGGTAGAAGTAACGGCGCTTCAAACTTAAAAACGCTAAAATTAAATAATACAAACTTAACAAACGAAGATATAAGCACACTAGCTACACTTAGTTATTTAGGTAATTTAGAAACTTTAGATATTAGTAATATAGAAAGTCTTACAGACGTAAGCGAGCTAAAAAGCTTAACTAGTTTAAAGACATTATTACTAAACGATACGCAAATTAGCAGTATAAACGGAATATCAGCTCTTAGTAAACTAACAACCTTAAATATCGCAAATACGCTAGTTAGTGATATTTCGCCAATAGCAACATTGACAAACCTAAGTAAGCTATATTTGCCTGCTGGAGTTACAAATATTAGTACAATAACACAACTGCCTAGCTTGACAGAGTTAATAGTACATTATGATATAGTAGAAACAGAAGCGTTTAAAACGACGCTACAAGCTATTTTAGGGACTACTAATGAGTTTAGTCTAGCAATAGATACAGAAGGGCTATATGACGACGATTGGGCGCTTCTGTGGCAAGAGGAGTTTTTAGAGCAGTATTTGCCTAATGCAAATGTATCACTATACGTAAATGAGGGTAATGAGATAGAAGACCCTGCAGATACGCTAGTAAGCAAACCTAATATTTCGCAAATGATAGTAGAAGCAAATGGATGTTCAGCAACAATTACATTTACAGCAGATAATACAAGCGAAAGCGCAGCAACTAGCGCGACATTATTCTATGATGTGGATGGAGTTAGACATACCGTAATAGTAGATGAAAATAATACGTATGGAACAAACTCAGCGACATGGCCTAATGTTAAAGTTTATTTAGATGATTTACCAGATGGCAACTATACGGCTTATATGTATACATCTAATAAGCTAGGTGATAGTGAGATTGATACAGAATCATTTAAGATAGATAACGAAGCGCCTATGTTTATATACACAGGAAGTACTACATTAAACTACGCTGTAGGAGAAGGCTTCTCTATGCCAGAAGTAAGCGCAGTAGATGCAGTAGACGGGCCACTAGTTGTTAGCAGTCAAATTACTAAGTACGGCGAAGTAATAGGGGCGATTGATGCAGATGAGATGGGAACTTATATAGTGACTTATAGCGCAACAGATTCGCAAGGATTTACGTCAACATTAGTAATAACTATTATTGTTGGAGATGCATCGAAAATAGAGTTATGGGAAGCTATAGGAATTGCTCAAGAGAATGCAGCATCAGTTGTAGTTAGTTCTTTTGGAGGAGAAGATATATATCCTGGAACTACATGGGTAACACAAAGTGATTTAACGTTATACGAAGCAGCAATAACTACAGCTCAAGGTGTATATGATAATGAGAATGCTACGGATGATAGCATTGCTAATGCTATAGCTATGCTTGCTTATGCGACTGATATGTTTAATGAGAAGAAGCAAGACGGTACGTTTGGAACGGGCGGTGTAGTTTCTGGTGTAACTTTACCATCTGAGTATACAATTACTCTAGGTGATAATACGCTACTTAGCGCAACTGTATCAGTGGAAAACTTAGCTAATATCGTATATGTATCTAGCAATGAAAATATTGTGGCTATTGATGGCTTTAATATTATAGGAACAGGAATAGGATATGCGACTGTTACAGTTATAGCGACTGATATATATGGATTTGAATATACTGCGTCATGTGTAGTAGGAGTAGAGCCGGATGGAGAGATAAATGGTCTAGATTTGGATATTAAGACAGATACGATATTTGCAGGCCAATCTTTGCAATTAACGCCAATATATCTGTATAAAAATAGCAATATACCAGATGTAAGCTGGGCGCTTAGGGATACTGATTATGGCATGGCTACCATTACTCAGGATGGTTTAGTTACAGCAGGAAGTGTAACTACTACTTCTGCAATACAAGTAACAGCGGCGGCTACAGTAGGAAGTTATAGCTATATAGCAAATAGTGATATAACAATATTGCCACTGGGAGCAACTGTACCAAACGTATCAATTACGTTTAGTGACGCAGCATTAACATTAAGCACTGATGATGAGCCATATGAGTTAGTGACTACGTTAGCGCCTACAGCAGCGCAGATGTTAGATATAACATGGCACTCAACAGCAACTGATGTTGTAAGCGTGGTGGATGGAGTACTAACGCCAGTAGGAGCAGGGACAGCAACTATTACTGCAACAGTAAATGGCAATGGGAACGCGACAGCGACATGTATTGTAATGGTATCGGGAAATGGAGATAGCGGAAGTACAGAGTCGGTGCCAGTGGACTTGGTATCGTTACAGAGTTCGTTAACACTAGATGTAGGAGATGAGTATACTTTAACTGCAGGAGTGTATCCAGCGAATGCGACTAATCAGGCGATTAACTGGACTTCTAGTGACTCATCGCTAGTGTCAGTAAGTAGCGCAGGTGTGTTAACAGCGCATGGAGCGGGAGACGGCGTAGTTATAACAGCGACATCGGCTAGTAATCCGGATGTATCTAGTACATGTACAGTTACAGTAAATACGGTGGAGCCAGCGGATATAACGTTAAATAGAACTGCTGATACTATAAATATAGGAGGAACTGTGCAACTAAGTGCTGTGATAAGCCCGAGTAATGCAACTAATCAGGCTGTGGTGTGGAGTTCTAGTGACTCTCTTGTGGCAGCTGTGGATGAAAATGGGTTGGTGACGGGATTATCTGAGGGAACGGCGATTATTACTGTAGTTACAGATAATGGAGTAAGCGCTGACTGTGAGATAGAGGTAGTGACTTCGGGAAGCGATATAGTGGTAAGTAAGGTTGAGATAAATCCGGGTGTAAATCAAACGATTATGCAAAATCAGACGTTGCAGTTGGAGGCGCTAATAACGCCTTCAGCAGCAAGTAATCAACAAGTGACGTGGAGTTCTAGTAATGAAAGCGTAGCGACTGTAGATGCAAATGGGTTGGTGAAAGGAGTAGGGAATGGAACGGCGGTGATAACGGTTACGACAGATGATGGGGCTAAAACGGATACTATAACAGTAGTAGTATCCGCTATAGCGGCAACAAGTATTACGCTAAATAAGTCTGCTGATGTATTGTTAGTAAATGATGATTCTAAGAGCTATACGCAACTTGTGGCGACTGTGATGCCAAGTGATGCAACTAACCAGGAGTTGGTGTGGAGTTCTAGTGACCCATCAGTGGCGACTGTGGACCCGACGGGATTTGTGAGTGCAGTGAAGACGGGGGTGACAACTATAACAGCGGCAATATCGGATGATGCGAGCTTATGGGCGACATGTAGTGTGACGGTATCGGAGGATGGGGATATTGCGACGACAGGATTAACGCTTAACTCTACAGCAGAGGTTGTATCAGTAAATCATTCTGTGGATTTGGTGGCTACGGTGCATCCGACAGGTGCGTCTAATCAAAATATACAGTGGTCAACTAATAACTCTAGCGTGGCGACGGTGGACCAGTATGGGACTGTGACAGCAGTGGGAGAAGGGTCGGCGACTATTACGGCGACGCAAGGGAGCTTTAGTGCAACATGCGGAATTTTTTGTGTTAATGTACCGGCAGCGTCGTTGTCGCTAAATAGGACGCAAGATACTATAGGATTAGGGTCGAATACTACGCTTACGGCGACTTTGGGGCCTGAGAATGTTTCTGATGGAGCTATTACATGGTCTACTAGCGATGCTTCTGTGGTGAGGATTTTGAGCCAGGATGATGAGTGTGCGATTATTTACGGAGCATCTACGGGAGAAGCGACTATTACGGCGACTGCGTCTAATGGATTGTCGGCTGAATGTAGGGTGAATGTGGAGACGGGGACTATTTCGGTTACGGGGATTACGTTGGATAGTTACCATTATGACTTGGTGGAAGGAGAGGCTGTGGACTTGACGGCGTATTTGAATCCATCAGGGGCTTCTAATAAAACGATAAATTGGACGTTAGGAAATGGGAATTTAGCAATTTTGGATGCAAATGCAGATAGTGCGACTATAACGGCAGTTGGAGCAGGAACTACGACGGTGACGGCGACTTCAGCAGATGGGGGATATACTGCGTCATGTACGTTAGTTATAACGCAAAAGCCAGCTGTGGAGATTGATTACTCTGAGGCGGTGTTGTTGATGAATGAGACGGTGCAGTTGACTGAGACGATTACGACGGGGGCAGGAACGTTGCAAAGCTTTGGATGGTCGTCAAGTAATCCGGCGGTGGCGAGCGTGGATGAGAATGGGGTTGTGAGCGCGGTTGGATATGGGAATGCGATTATTTATGCTACAGCAGTGATTGATGGAGAGACTGTGATTGCGGCATGTGATGTGACGGTGACTATTGCAGCGCCGGTGGCGACTCCGTCGGGAGGGAATACTACGAGTAAGCTTAGTGTGACGCTGAGCGCAGCAGAGGGGGCGACTATTTACTATACTTTGAATGGAGTGGATTTGGTGGATGCTGATGAGGCTGATATTTATGTGTATACGGGGCCAATAGAATTGTCGACGCAAACTACACTTAAGGCGGCAGCAACTATTGAAGGCGCGACATCGTTGCAATTGGTGGAAGGGTATACTTTTACACCAGCAAGTCCGACTAACTTGAAGTTTGAGAATTTTTCTATGGATGAAGGGGCTGTGAGTGGGCTTGCGACTTTTAGTGTAACGGTATCTGAGATTACGGATGGAATTACTTTGTATCATAAAACTGCGGATGAGTCTGTTTTTACAGCGTCTGATAAGGCGGCGGTGTCTTTAGGAGATACGTCGGCTACGGTTAGCGCTATGTTGGAGGATAATCAGACGCATTCGATTTATTTGGTGGCGCATAATGGGAATGAGACTAGCGCGGAGTCGTATTTGTATACTTTGACTTTACCGAACTTGGAAGGTTTGGCGGCGGATTTGGAGTCTGCATATAATTTGCATAGCTCGATGACTAATAAGATTAGTTTTTTTGAAGGAAGGGATTATGATGAGGATGAGCAGTGGGTAAGTAAAGAGGCTTATGATGCGTATTTTAATGCTATTGATGAGGCGCAAGGTGTGTGGAATAATAATTCGGATGATACGGTGGCGATTAATAATGCGATTATTGCTTTAGCGGAGGCTACGGCGGTGTTTGAGGCGGCGATTTCGTATGGTACTCCGGTGGCAGATGCGCCTACTATTGTGGATTTGTCGGTGGGTAATGGTGTGACTGTGACGGTGACGGCAGCGGCGAATAATAGTACTTCGGAGGTGAAGGATACGAAGGGTATTAAGGTTTATTATTCTCGTTCTAATGGGTCTTCGGAGTGGGTGCAGGTTTATGATGATGTTGTTACTTGTAGTGATGCTAGCGTGAATGTTGAGGATATTTCAGCAGATTTTAATAAGGCGACGGGGTATGGAAAAATAACTTTGCCGGTGACTGAGATTGATGAGTATACTATTTATGCTTTTTCGGTGAATGAGAATGGAGAGAGTCTGACTGCGGATAGCGATGTGGTGGAGGTTGCTGCTTTGTTTAACTGGGTGAAGAATGATGGAACGGTGGTGCAGTATGCTGGTAATAATGTTATTTGGTTAGGTCCAGAGGATGCAGGCGTGAAGTATGCGTTGCCGGTTGTTTTGCTGGAGGGGACTACTATTCAGGCTGGACCTACGATTGAGACTCCAAGTGATGGGAATTCGGATGTGGATATTAATAGCTTTTCGCTGGATTATTCGTTGGCTGACCCGCAGGAGGGTACTTATAAGGTGACTTATGCGACTAGTGCGGACTCGGATGTGCATGCTACTTTGATTTTCTATATTAGTTTTGAGTAATAAGTATTAGGCTATCGCTTCGGCGGTAGTCTTTTTTTTCTCTCCCGCTCAGCAAAGCTGACATCCCCCTCACTAGAGTGACTCTCACCCACATATTATGCTCCTGTGGAAGCCTAAGTATAGTTATATTATCTGTAGTACTTTTATAAAAAATTGGAAAAAACTTACAGGTATATAATAGGGGGTGGGGCTTTATCATATACCCTTAAGATGCTATACTAATAGCAAATATTTCTAATTTCGGAAAGGAGATAAAGCGTGTTTAGGTTTTTAAAGGTTCAGAAACCAGAATCAATAGACATAGGAGAAGTAGACGACTTTATAGCAGACATCGATGTGATAGACATTCGCGATACAAATGAGTTTGAGCAAGGACATATTGAAGGAAGTCGAAATATCCCTGCTAGGAAGTTATTATTAGAGCCTATGCGCTATCTCAAGCAAGAGCTTAAGTCTTATATAGTGTGCCAAAATGGTGTTAATAGTACTAGAGTAGCACAGATACTTAATAAAGAGGGTTTTAAAGTAGGTAATGTAAGACATGGTATGGATGCTTATCATAAGGACGACGTTTTACTTGCAGAATAAGGGGCTAAAAAGCCCCTTTTTTGTTATCTATATATTATATCTTCACGCTTTGGTCCATTTGATATCATTGTTATAGGGTATCCTAAATGTTTTTCTACGAATTCTATATATCCTCTAGCTTGCTCAGGTAAGTTTTCGTATTTAGTAATGCCTTGTATATCACATTTCCAGCCGTCTACATATTCAAGGACCGGTTTAGCTCTGTTAAGTTCTACTGTATTTGGGAAAACTGTAGTAGTTTGCCCATCTATTTCATATGCAACACATACAGGGATTTTATCTAGGTAGCCTAGCACGTCTATTAGAGAAAATGCAATGTCTGTAGTGCCTTGTAACATGCATCCGTATTTAGAAGCGACGCAATCAAACCATCCCATGCGACGTGCGCGCCCTGTTGTAGCTCCATATTCTCCATCATCTCCACCTAGCTTCCTAAGCTGTGCTGCTTGTTCATCAAATATTTCGCTAACGAAAGCGCCTGCTCCTACTGCTGATGAGTAGGCTTTTACTACTGTAACGACTCTTTTTATTGCTGTGATAGGAACTCCTGCGCCTACAGTAGCGAAACCTGCTAATGGCGATGATGATGTTACAAACGGATAAATTCCATTGTCAGTGTCTTTTAGTGCACCTAGTTGTCCTTCTAATAATATGTTTTTTCCTTGCGCGATTGCATCATGGATAAAATAAGTTACATTAGCAATCATCGGTTTTAATCTTTGGCGATAAGTAACTAACTTATCAAATAAATCTTTAGGATTAAGCACAACTTCTGAATCATATAGTGATGCTATTGTCTGATTTTTCATTTCACATACTTTGGCTAAACATTTTATAAGTATGTCATCATCATACATTTGAGCAACCTGAATACCAATTTTTAAATATTTATCTGCATAAAACGGGGCAATGCCTGACTTAGTGGACCCGAAGCTATCTTGGCCTAAGCGTTCTTCCTCTAATTCATCAAACAATATATGATAAGGCATAACTACTTGCGCTCTATCTGATACTAGTATATTTGGCATAGGAACGCCGCGCTCTATTAGTCCGTCAAGTTCTTTAAATAGTTGGTCTAAATTTAAAGCTACTCCTTGTGCAATAATGTTTGTTACTCCATCACGAAATACACCAGATGGCAGTAGATGCAATGCAAATTTACCATATTCATTGATAATAGTGTGCCCCGCATTAGCACCACCTTGAAAACGCACTATTATATCTGCATCCCCAGCCATTAGGTCGGTAATTTTACCTTTCCCTTCATCGCCCCAATTTCCTCCTACAATTGCACTAACCATAGCAACTCCTCCTTATAAATATAATTTATTTACTTAATATTACCACACCACTAATAATAATTAAAGCGGATTATGTTATATTATTTGTTAAAATGTCATAAAATGTTAGTATTATCTTAGGCATTGCTTTTTTGGTAATTTAGGATATAATTATACTATGATACAAAATAAAATTTAGTGGAGGTTAATATGAGAAACTCTTACAAAAGTCCGTTAGAGGGAAGATATGCTAGCAAGGAGATGTTGTTTTTATTTTCTGAGGATAAGAAGTTTACTACTTGGCGTAAATTGTGGGTAACTTTGGCACAGGTACAGCAGGAGTTGGGTCTTGATATTTCTGATGAGCAAATTGAGCAGTTAAAGCAATATCAGAATGATGTGAATTATGATGTGGCGCAAGTGTGGGAGCAGAAGGTGCGTCATGATGTTATGGCGCATGTGCATGCATATGGCGCTCAAGCAACTAAGGCTATGGCGATTATTCATCTTGGCGCTACTAGTTGTTATGTGGGTGATAATACGGATTTGATTATTATGTATGAAGCGTTGGAGCTTATTCGCGTTAAGGTGCTTAATGTGATTGATGCGCTTAGTAAGTTTGCGAATGAGTACAAGGATTTACCGACTTTAGGTTTTACTCACTTTCAAGCGGCGCAGCTTACTACGGTTGGCAAACGTGCAACTCTTTGGATTCAGGAGTTGGTTTTGGATATTGAGGAGATTGATGATATTTTGGCACATAAAAAGTTGCGAGGAGCGAAGGGTACTACAGGAACTCAAGCTACTTTTATGAATTTGTTTGATGATGATTATGAAAAAGTTAAACAGCTAGATAGCATGGTGGCTAAGAGGTTAGGATATGATGAAGTTTTTGCTGTTACAGGTCAAACTTATTCTAGAAAGATAGATTCGCGTATTTTAAATGTGCTTAGTCAAGTTGCGCAGTCGGCGTATAAGTTTAGTAATGATATTAGGTTGTTGTCGCATTTAAAAGAGATAGAAGAACCGTTTGAGAAAAATCAGATTGGCTCTTCAGCTATGGCGTATAAGCGTAATCCGATGAGAAGTGAACGTATTTCATCGCTAGCAAGGTTTGTAATTTCATTGCCGATTAACGGTGCTATTACGTCATCAACTCAGTGGTTTGAAAGGACGTTAGATGATAGTGCTAATAAGAGACTTGCTATTTCTGAAGCGTTTTTAGCATTAGATGCAGTTCTAGAGACTTATTTAAATGTAGCAACAGGACTTGTAGTTTATCCTAAAGTTATTGGGAGTCGCATTCAAGCTGAGTTACCGTTTATGTCTACTGAGACTATTCTTATGGAAGGTGTTAAACGCGGTGGGAATAGACAGGAGTTGCATGAAAAAATTAGGAAATTATCTATGGAGGCGGCTAATAATGTTAAGATTGAAGGCGGCACTAATGATTTAATCGAACGCATTATTAATGATGGCACATTTAATATGACTAGGGATGAGTTAGAGGGGATATTAGATGCTAAGCAGTTTATTGGCGCTGCTAGTTTGCAGGTTGATATGTTTTTAACTAATGTGGTTAATCCGTTGCTTGATAGAAATAAACATGTGTTGGGTAGAACTGGCGAAGTTAGGGTGTAGAACTTTTTTTTGAATTTACCGTTTTTTATTGTAAAATCGGGTAGAATAACTTTTATAAAGGAGGCAGGGAATATGATATCTAATCAGATTGTTCAAAATACTATTGATGGATTAAAAGCAATAACACGCCATGATTTTTGCGTTTTAGATGCTGAGGCAAAGGTTATAGCGACGACGGGTGAAAGTGTAGTTGGTGAGTATGTGGAGGAGGTTGAAGCGTTTATTAATTCACATGCTGACAGTCAGGAGATGCAAGGTTCTCATTATGTTAAAGTTTTTGATGAGTATTTAGTGGAGTATGTTATAGCTATTCGTGGTAATGATGATGATGCATATAAGTTAGGTAAGTTAGGGGCTTTCCAAATTAAGAGTTTGCTTGTTGCTTATAAGGAGAGGTTTGATAAGGATAATTTCATTAAGAATTTGTTGTTGGATAACCTGTTGTTAGTGGATATTTATAGCAGAGCTAAGAAGTTGCATATTGAAAATAGCGTTGCACGTGTTGTTTATCTAATTGAGAGCCAGAATATTAAAGATACTAACATTTCCGAGGTGCTGCGTAACCTTTTCCCAGATAAGACTAAGGATTTTGTTACTGCTGTTGATGAGAAGAGTATTATTTTGGTTAAGGAACTAGAGTCGAGGGAAGATGATGAGATAGAGAACTTTGCCAATGAGATTTATGATACGTTAAGCTCGGAGACTATGAGTCCAGTGTCGCTTGCTATTGGTACGGTAGTTACTGATTTAAAAGATGTGTCTAACTCGTTTAAAGAATCAGCGATGGCACTTGAGGTTGGGAAGATTTTCAACCGTGAAGGTAATATTTCTACGTATTCTAAGCTCGGTGTAGGTAGGATTATTTATCAGTTGCCATTACCTCTTTGTAAAATGTTTATACAGGAGGTGCTTAAAGGTAAGCGTGTGAGCCATTTTGATGAGGAGACGCTTACTACAGTTAGTAAGTTTTTTGAAAACAGTTTAAATGTGTCTGAAACGTCGCGTCAGCTGTATATTCATAGAAATACTTTAGTGTACCGCCTTGATAAGTTGTTAAAACAGACAGGACTTGATTTGCGAAAATTTGATGATGCCATTATTTTTAAAATTACTATTATGGTTAGTCAATATATGGAATATATGGAAAAGCAGAACACATCTAGGATGTAAAGGGTGTAATAAAATAGTGGAGGGTTAAGATGATTGAATTAACAGGTGTTTCTAAAATTTACTCTAACGGTGCAGTCGGACTGCACCCGACCTCCTTATATATTTCCAAAGGGGAGTTTGTATTTGTTACGGGAAATAGTGGGTCGGGTAAATCTACATTATTAAAGCTTATTTTAAAGGAAATTCCACCTTGTACAGGGCGTATAAGTATTAATAGTAGAGATATTACAACTTTGGTGGAGAGAAAAGTGCCATATCATAGACGGGATGTTGGGGTTGTGTTTCAAGATTTTAGGTTACTGCCTAATAAAACGGTATATGATAATATTGCTTTTGCCATGCAGGTGGTACAAGCACGTCCGAGAGAGATTAGACAGGCAGTGCCTGTTGCTCTAAATTTGGTTGGGTTAACGGAAAAGGCAAAGTGTTATCCGCATGAGTTATCAGGGGGTGAACAGCAGCGTACAGCAATTGCGAGGGCGATTATTAATGATAGCCCTATATTAGTGGCGGATGAGCCTACTGGAAATTTGGACCCAGGAACGGCACTTGGGATTATGAAGGTGCTGGAGGCTGTTAATTGTAAAGGGGTTACTGTGCTGGTGGCAACGCATGAGAGGGATATAGTAAATTCGTTTAAGAAGCGGGTTATTGAAATTAATTCAGGGCGTATTATAAAAGATGAGTTTGAAGGAGGGTATGGTAACCCTAGTTCGTATAATATTTTTAGTAAATCAAAACAAAGGAGGAATTTCATATGAAGCCGTATACTATTAGTTACCTATTTTTGGAGGGACTGAAAGGGCTTTGGAAAAATAGAATGATGGCGATTGCATCAGTAGCAACTATTGTATTATCGCTGTCAGTTTTAGGTGTTTCATATTCAATTGCACAAAATTTTGATTATTTGATGAGACAACTGCAGGTGCAGATGGGGATTACCGCTTACGTAAGTGAGTGGTATTCTGAAGATGATATAATTAGGTTGCAACAGAAGGTTAAAGACATTCCTAATGTGGAGGAGGTAGTGTATATATCAAAAGATGAGGCTTTGCAAATGTTTGCCGCGGATGATGCGAGTTTGTATGAAAATTTTAAAGATGATAATCCGCTGCCACCGTCGCTTGAGGTTATGGTATCGGATATAGTTTATCAACAAACAATAGCAGATAGCTTAGCCGCAATTGATGGGTTAGAAGTGAGTTATTTTGAAGCAGAAACTAAGGTGTTTATTAAGCTAAACAATTCGATACAAATTTTTTCATTTGTACTTATGGCTATACTGGCTATTATATCTTTACTACTTATAACTAACACGATTAAGCTAACACTATTTATTAGGAAGCGTGAAATAGAAATTATGAAACATATAGGAGCTACAGATTCATTTATAAGGGTTCCTTTTTTAGTTGAAGGATTAACTATTGGCATTATAGGAGCTATAATCCCAAGTTTTATTATTTTCCACTCTTATATTTATGTTGATAATCAGGTCGCTACATTACTATCCACTATGTTTGGGGGAATTAGTTTAAAATCTGTAGAAGAGGTTATGTCTGGTTTAATACCAATTTACGCTATTTTAGCCATAGGTATTAGTGCTATTGGTAGTGCTATTGCTATTAGCAGACATTTAAATGTTTAGGGTGAGAAAATGAAGCATATACTTAATATAGTTCTTATACCATCTTTGATAGCTTACAACGTATATGCAGCTACTTCACTTGACAGTAATGCTATACTTAATAGTGATACTACACTTGCTCGAGCTATTGATTATGATATGATTATAAAAGAGCAGATGGAAGCCACGCAAGAGGTTGAAAATCAGATTAAGTCGGAGATAGATGGTATTGAACAAGAATTAGAGACAAATAAGGAAGCTATTGCAGAAGCTACGCAAGAGTTAAATCAGAATTTACAACAGCAGAGTCAGACTAGGGAAGATGTGGAGTTACTAGACTTGGCTGTTATTGAAGTTGAGAATGAGATATTACAAATTGAGCAAGACTTGGAAGTGACTAAACAGCAAATTGAGTTAACTGCGGATGAACTTGTGGCGGCGAAGGTGAGTTTGGATAATCATTACGAAGAGACAAAAGAGCGAATGGTTACTATGTATAAAAATAATCGTAGAAGGTTTATAGAAATATTATTTTCATCGGATACGTTAACGCAGTTATTAAGTAGATCTATTTATATTTCAAGAATAGCAGATTATGATGACAAGTTAATGAGAGATTTTGCAACACAACATGAGCTTGTTATTGCTAAACAACAGCAATTTGATTTAGAATATATGCAAATTGGATTATTGCATGAAAAAGCGGTAGTTAAAAAAGAAGAACTTATTAGCTTGATGGAGCATAAGGTTGAGCAGATATTAGAGTTAGAAAATGCGCATGAGGTAGTTGCTGGGCAAA
The DNA here is from genome assembly GCA_001994995.1 of Candidatus Parepulonipiscium sp. PG-Nuni2H_MBin01. Lineage (GTDB taxonomy): Bacteria > Bacillota > Clostridia > Lachnospirales > Cellulosilyticaceae > Parepulonipiscium > Parepulonipiscium primum. Next base: position 46,182 of record MDJM01000027.1, read on the forward strand.
TTAGTGCACTTGAGTTAGCAGGAGCGGAGTTAGAGGAACAGATTTCTGCTATGATATTAGAGTTAACTAAGCTTAGTGAGGTGCAAGAGGAGCTACAAAATGCGGCTGAGGATGAGAATGCAGCAAGGATAGCAGCACAAGCTGCTTTAGCAACAGCGGCAGCAGCAGAAGCGGCAGCATTAGGATATACTTCAAGTTCTAGCAATATATTTAGCTGGCCAGTGCCGGGGCAATATTATATAAGCTCCCAATATAACTCTAGAAGCAATCCAATTTCGGGGCTAACGGAATTCCACCAAGGTATAGATATACCAGCGCCATACGGTACAACTGTGGTGGCGGCAGCTGCGGGTAAGGTTATTACAGCAGGATGGGTTAATGGGTATGGATATACAGTAATGATAGACCATGGTAGCGGACTTGTAACTTTATACGCACATAATTCATCATTAAATGTAAGTGTAGGTCAGTTAGTTGCACAAGGACAAAATATTGCTGGAGTTGGTAGCACAGGCTATTCAACAGGTAACCATTGTCACTTTGAAGTTAGATTAAATGGAGAGCATACTAATCCTTGGTATTTTTTAGAAGATTAAAAAGTAGGCATTGTAAGACAGTGCCTTTTCTTTATTAGGAGGTAAAAAAAATGGTTAGAGAAATGATACCTAGACTATTAGGGCTAATGACAGGAATTGTATTGGCAGTTATACTAATACTCGTGTATTTATTAACACCACAATTGGGACTTGCAACGGTGGAGGTATATGATAGAAATAAGTTAATAATCTTAGACCAAGTTGTTGGTTATCAGTATTTTAAACAGTCAGATTATGAGGATAGAGTTGAGGGGTTGTATTCTGGTTACGTTTCGGGGCTTGAGGATTCTACAACTATGTATTTTACAGCTGAGGAAGCGGCTAAATGGCTTGCGGAGGATAAAGGGAAATACGTTGGTACAGGAATTAAATTTACGTGGGGAATTACTAATCAGTATTTAGTGGTGACAGAGGTATTAAATAACTCGCCTGCAGAAGCTGCTGGTATACAAGTTGGTGATAGGATTACAGCCATAGATGGAGTTTTTGCTATGATGAGTAATGAACTTGATATATACGAAAAGCTAACTTCAACATCTGATGCAGTATATACAGTTATCAAAGATGGTATTGAGACTGATATTGCGCTATTTTCAGCGGAAATTGAAACTGATGCTGTTAATAGTATGTTATTGCAAAATAATATTGGTTATTTAGAGCTGGCATCTTTAAATGAAGGAGCTGTTGAGGAGATTTACTCTCATATAGATAACTTGGAAACTCAAGGAGCTAATAAGTGGATTATTGATATGAGATATTTAAGCAATGCAGACTTTCAAGAAACTATACTATTAACAGATTTGTTAACAGATGCAGGTCCTATGTTTTTATCTGTAGATAAGGAAGGGGAAACGACTGAATATAACTCAGTGAACGAAAAAATTAATGGGCAGGTAGTAATTCTTACGAATGCTAGTACTAGCGGAAATGTGGAGGCAGTGATTGCAACGGTTAAGGATGATGAAAGTATAACTACAATTGGAACAAACACTAAAGGGAATGCAAAAGTGCAAGAATTTATACAACTTAGTGATGGTAGTGGCTTGTTAATTGCAACAGAAAATCTATACACAACTGACGAAAGAGAAATTGGTAGCGAACCTATGGAGCCAGAAATTCTTGTAGAATTAGACGTTGCGTATACGCTTAAACTAGTAACAGAAGGTGTATCTGATAAAGAGCTTGACAACCAGCTTATAGCAGCAATAGAGCATTTAAGCTAACAATTTAGGGATAATCATGTTTTGGACAACGTATAATAATATAGGCTGTTGAATGCTTAGGCAGCCTGAGGTAGAGATAGGAGAATTTATAAGATGAAAAAGTTTTGTTCATATATGGCAGTAAGCTTTTTATTAAGCATATGTTTTATGGGCTGGACAGTTAAGTCAATGGAAAGCTCAAGTGGCATTGATGAGATTAATGACAAATTGTCTATGCTTAGGGACACAATAGATGAATATTATATCGGCGAAATTGATGATGGCAAGTTAGAAGAAGGGATTTACAGAGGATTTGTTGCTGGAGTAGGAGACCCTTATACTAGTTATTATACACCAAAAGAGTTTGCGGATTTTATGGAAAGCGCAAGTGGAGTGTATGCAGGGATTGGGGTACAAATGACTATTGATAAAACGGATAACTCAATTTCTATAGTGGAAGTATTCCCAGGTTCGCCGGCAGAAATTTCGGGTTTGCTTCCTAAAGATAAGATTATAGGTGCGGATGGGACAACTTTAAATGGCGATGATTTTAGTTTAGCGCCAGAATTGATTAAAGGACCAGAGGGGACAGATGTGGTTGTTACTATATATAGACCTTCTGAGGAGACGACTTATGATTTTGTTATTACTAGACAAAACGTAATTTATCCGTCAGTGGAATATGAAATGATGGATAATAACATTGGCTATATGGAGCTTAGAAGTTTTGAGGAGTTAACGTATAGTCAGCTGGTGGAAGGTATTGAGATTCTTGAGTCACAAGGTGCAAAAGGGCTTATTATAGATTTACGAAATAATCCAGGGGGGCTTTTGCACATTACAGAGCAAATTGTGGATGAGTTTATCCCAGATGGAATTATAGTTTCAACGAAAGATAATTCTAAAGAAATCGTTGATTCTATGGCTAGCAGTGATTATAATGATATACCTTTAGTAATACTTGTAAATGAGCAAAGTGCTAGTGCTTCTGAGGTTTTATCGGGTGCTTTAAAAGACCATGGAAGAGCTAAGTTGGTTGGAACTAGAACGTTTGGTAAAGGAATAGTGCAAAGCATATTACCAATGGTAGATGGTTCGGCGATTAAGGTTACTACTTCTGAGTACTACACACCGTCAGGAATTTGTATTCAAGGTACAGGGATAGAGCCAGATTATTTGGTAGAGCTGCCAGCGGAGCTTATGATACTCCCTAATTTAACGTTTGAAGAAGATTTACAATTACAAAAAGCCGTTGAAGTTTTGATTGAAGAAATTGGGTTATAATCTAAGGGATTGCTTGCAATCCCTTATTTGTTCTGATAGGAGGGATTTTATGTTTAAAGAATTAATAACGACCATTTTTAATAACGTTTACTATGTAGTTTTTGATTCTGTATTTTTAATTATAGCTATACTCGTTGTATTTATGTACAGAAAAGAAAATCCTAAGTGGGAGCTGACGGGAATTAAAGATGTTTTACGTGGTACAACTTTAGGGATTATTTTAAGCACTATCATGTCTATGTGTGGGATAAGCATACAATTAACGTTTGGAATGATGTTTCTTATTCCGCTTACTGTATTGCTAACAAGCTTTAATCCAAAATGGGGTTGTTATGCTTACGTTATACCTTTTACATATGCTGTTACAGCAATAGTAGAAATTTGCGGCTATAACTTGCCTTGGCTCTATTTGCCATATAAAGAGTTTATATTCCTAGTCGGTTTTTTACATTTAATAGAAGGTATATTGGTTATGCTATACGGTAGCGAAAACACTTTTGAAGTGCCTGTTTATGATGGGCGAACGATTATAACAGGGCATTCTATGAAGAAGTTTTGGCCTGTGCCGCTTGTTATATTTACAAATGGTATGACTATAATTCCGCTGTATGCTATTTTGGGCTATATTGATATTGCAAAAAACTATTCGCCACAAGTTAAATCTGCTAAGATGGGCGCTATAATTTTGATATATGGAATATTTATATTAATATTAGCTACATTAGTAAACGTAGGTATTTTAACAATAGGACTAGCTTTAATAATAATGCCTATTGGTCATGAGCTAATGTTTTTAATAAACTATATGCCAGCGACGCAAATGAGTAGGCGTAATCCAAGTTGGAGAAACTAGGGAGTGTTAATTTAGCACTCCTTTTTTTATGTAGTTAAAATAAAGCAAAAAAAAATACAAGTTAGTAAAACTAAAGTATTAAAAACTGCAGTCAAAAAATCTAGGGGGATAGGTTTATTAACATTTTAATATTTAGGTTATATGTTACCAACTTGTGTAGTAGCTAGAGTATAGCCAAAAAAAATCCGCTTTATACATATTAAAATTATTTTTTTAAAAAAAGACTTTCTAGCTTAAGTAACTAGAGTATTACCATGATTAGTAAATCTTATACATATTATGCTAAAAATTTTATTTATTTTTTTTGTTACTTAACCACTACAATGGTTAAGCTAAGTATATAGATATAAATTTAGTGGGATAGCGATAATTATGCCTTTAAAATAATGGCAAAATAAGGTATTATCAACAAGATAAGTAAATTAGGAGGACTAGTTATGAAAAAGTTAAGTTTAATAGCAATTGGATTAACATGGGCTATGACTAGCACAGTATATGCGCAAAACCCAGAAGACATCAACTATATCACACGAGAAGAAGCGAGAGCTATTGCGTATTCTCATGCTGGGGTTGAACCAACTGAAGTGGATTACAATTATGTAAATTTAGATTGGGATGATTTTGACCTTGAGTATGAGGTGGAGTTTTGGGTTGGAGACATGGAGTATGACTATGAGATTAATGCTGCAACAGGTATGATTGTAGATTATGATTATGATGTGGAGCATGACTGGTATAAATGGATTTATCCTTTTATATCATCAGAAGAGAGTGTAACTATTCCGACTTCACACATTCCTGATTCGGTAGAGTCAGCGTTAGCAATTCCAGCTATGTCTATGTCTGCCTCAGCTGCTAGATGTGAAAATTAGGTTAGTGGAAAGGGCATATTTTTATATGTCCTTTTTTCATGGCTTGACATTGAGTGAACAAAAATGTATACTACTAATATATTTTTAATGTATTTGCGACTGTGGCGGAATTGGCATACGCGCTAGACTAAGGATCTAGTGGTCCTAGACCTTGGGGGTTCGAGTCCCCCCAGTCGCATATAAAAAGTGAGGTAAGTTTTATGAGTAAATCTGTTGTATATGTAAGTGGTACGGGGAATACGGAGTTGTTAGCAAAAACTATTGCACACGAACTTGGCGAGGATGTATATTGCGGTAAGCCTTCTGAAGAAGCTTTAGAAGCTGATACGATTTTCGTAGGCTTTTGGGCGCAAGCATTTTCGTGTCCACCTGTTATTAAAGATGTATTAGAAAAGCTAAAGAATAAAAAAGTATTTATTTTTGCTACAGCGGGTTATGGTAGTACGCCTGAATTTTTTAATCCTATTATGGACTCGGCTGTTGCACATTTAGATAGTAGTAATACTGTTATTGGCACTTATATATGCCAAGGTAAAGTTTCTGAGAAAAAACAAGAAGCTATTAAGCAGATGGATGCTACTAAATATGAGAACATGAAAGCGGAATTAGATAATTCACTATCCCATCCGGATGCAGATGACTTAGATAAGTTACGCAAGGCTATAGTTCTTTAGGTTGAAAAAAAAGCTTCATGCTACTACGCATGAAGCTTTTTTTTAGTTATTTGTAATACGCTCTTGTCCTATAATATAATTAATGGCTATACCAAAACCAAGAATAACCCAGAAGATAGGAGAAACTGAAACTACAGAATCGTTAAATATCCCTGCTCCTAAAAACCCTACTACAGCCATAAGACATGCGCTACCTAATATTGCCCCGTAGCTAAAATCATCTTTAAATGCGTAAAGCCTAATGCTATTAACAATATAAAAACCAACTACAACTAAAAATGCAATTAGTGCTATACCACTTTGGTTAATTGCAATTTGTAGATATAAGTTATGAGGTTTATCCACTAACATATCTGGAGTTCCATATGCATACCATTTTGCAAGTCTATCGCCTTGAGGAAACTTAAGTACATAAGTATCTGGGCCATTACCTATAAAAATAGTGTCAAGCATCATTGGAAAACTTCTAGACCAGATGTATCCACGAGATGAACCAAGCTGTTCCTTGCCTTCAAATCCTATATAGTCTGCATCTTCAACAAGCATAGGTAATCCAGTTGTACCGTTTACAAAATACATGCCATTAGTTGCATTAGACTCTACTATACAAGCATTTTCATCGTCAATATTAACGATAAGCCCTACGACATCGCTTGAAATATCTACTGTTTCCAGTTTTACATTTTCAAAACGAGCATCAGAACTTATAAGTACGCCGCCCTGAGCCACGAAAGGTATTACAGAACCATCTTCAATGGTCACAACAGGTTGTCGGTTTTCTATAGTAATACTTAAAGTATGTTGCTGCATTTCTAATACAAGTTTTTTACTATCGTCTGCTAAGTACATCTCTCTAACCGGAATTAAATCTTTGTAATTAATATTAGACTCAGATGATACTAGAATGGCAAACATATCTTGTACTAGCGCGGGAATTCTGCTAAATAGCATATCATTGCTAATAAAGTTTAAAATAATAAGACCTATAATACCAATTATAAAAACTGGTATAGTAACTTTCCATAGTTTTAACAATTGTTTTGAAAAAACGATAAGGAAAACAATAGCGGCACAAGCTGCTCCAATTAGTCCAGAACGGGCTGTGCTACCAATAAGTAACCACACTGCAATTAAACAAATGACTCCATAAATAACTTTTTCACGCAATGTTTCGCTAAATAAACATAGTGTAAGAAAAAATGGAACAGTAATGGCGGCAAAAGACCCTACATAATTATAATGATATAACGTCCCATATATATTACCTTTTTCGTATAAAGGTTGGATTTGTGCTTTTAAATATTCATATTGTGATGGAATTATTAGATTTTTGCCCCATTGTGTATTTAGCAGAAAATCGTTACCTGTAAATTGTGATACACCTAAGATTCCAATTACAACTACTAAAAACGCTAATGGCCATATTAAAAACTTAAAGTCGTCTTTTCCTTTAACTATATAAAAAGTATATAAAAATAAAATTATATAAGAAGTAATAACCACAAACCCCTCAGCTCTATCAGGCACGCCCCATAAGGCAACCCCAGTAGTGTCAGATAAAATTGTAGATAGCGCTGTCATAGCCCAATAGATAGCAATTCCAATTACGCTAATTCGGGTCCAAAAGTCTATTTTAAGGCTATTTTTATCAAAAATCATTAGTAGCCCAATTATAGAGGCAACAGCCATGGAAATAATAAAAATTGCCTTATACTGAGAAAAGAAGTCTGACATTGGCCCTTGCCCAAAAGCTTCATACAAAGCGGGGTCCACTTCTACTAGGGACAGCCTAGTTACAAGAGGAATTACACCAATTACTATAATTATAGGAACAAACTGCAACCACTTAAAATTAAAGTTATATCCTTCAGAATCCATATTTACCTCCTTACAATCTTACCTTTTTAATATTTTACGGTTTTTAACATCAATCTTTAACATTTTTACCAAATTGACAGTTAGGCTCATTAAATATTTAATAACTATTCCTGAAAACACAGCGATACTAATCAAAATAGGATATTGTTTTAAATAATGCTTTTTATAAAACAACCACATAGTAGAATGCATGTTGTATATTACACGCGCTTTTATTGCCTTAGAAGAGCTAGAACTACCGCCTTTAAAGTGCGTTATCTTAACACGCGGATAATAAATGATTTTAAAACCAGCTTGTTTAATACGATAACACCAATCGATATCCTCGCCATACATAAAGTAGTCTTCATCAAGTGCGCCAACTGTTTTTATGACCTCACGAGGAACTAGCATAAACGCACCAGTAAGACAATCCACTTCGCCAACCTCATCTTCATCGCGATACGCTGCGCAGTATGCTCCGTACTTCTTAGGATTAATCTTATGCATGCCTAACATATAATACAATGAGGCCAGTGGAGTCGGAAACCCCCTTTTACATGCGTGGTCAAGCTTGCCATTTGGCAAAACAACCTTACAACCTAAGGCACCAATAGGCACACCTTTCTTTTGTTTATATTTCTCCATAACATTAACACAAGCAGACAGTACATTCGGCTCTAGAGTAGTATCTGAATTTAGTAACAAAATATACTTACCAGACGACTTTCTTATCCCTAGATTATTCCCTTTAGCAAAACCCTCATTAACTTGATTGAGGATAAACTTAATTAATCCGCTATCGATTTGCTGACTAAATTCAAACCTTAATACATCTGCACTTCCATCGCCAGAAGCGTTATCCACCAAAATAATCTCGTACTTAAAATTCACCTTTTGCTTTAGTATAGAACGAATTGCCTGAGAAGTTAATTCACATGTTCTATAATTGACAATTATAATAGATAGCATCCAAAATTCCTTTCTGTAAGTTATTTTCCTTTAGTATACAACTAAACTATTATACACTTCAAGCCCTTTGGTGGCTGTATAATTTTAGTAGGTGTTTTTTTTCTGTATATGTTTAAACTAAATAAAAAGGAGGATTAGCGATGATACGAGAAAATCAATCTTATTTAAATAACCTACGCGTAGCACTGGATATTATAGTAGCTTGGTTATCCTTTGCACTCGCATATTTTATTAGATTTAAACTTATAGGGGGAGTTCTATCTATTTCACTTAGGGAACTGCTGTTACCAATAGCAATAATTATACCTATAATTTGGATTTTATATTATCTTTTTGACTTATACAGCCCTCTTAGAGTGAAGTCTATACATAAGGAAGTTATGAGTATAATGAAAGCGAACTTACTCGCATATCTTATCTTCTTTGTGGCTTTGTACCTATTTAATGAGCCTAATTACTCTAGGTGGCTAGTAACTATATTTTTCATTATAAACACTATGGCAGCTAGTGCTATGCGTGCTGTTATAAAAAACATTTTGCATAAGTATAGAAAGTCTGGCTATAACTTAAAACATTGCATAGTAATTGGCACAACGCCAACGGCTAGCGATTTTATTACAAAAATTAAGCATAATGCGTATTGGGGATATAACATTTGCGGAATAGTGGAGGCTACTTACTTTGAAAAGCCGATAATAACAGCAGCGCTGGCAGGAGAGATTGATTTAAGTACAAAGTATGCAAATGCTTTTGCTGGGTATAGCGTTTTAGGCCATGTATCTAACTTAGAAGAGATTTTAAATAACAATGATATTGATATAATTTTTATCGCATTAGAAGGAGAGCATCAAGTTTATTTAAAAAAGATACTTTATGTTTGCGAAAAGTCAGGCGTTAAAACTAATATAATCCCTTACTACCATAGATATGTTCCAGCCAAGCCGTATATGGATGATTTAGATGGGCTACCAGTTATTGATGTTAGGCATGTGCCGCTTGATAACATATTTAAATGGTTTGTAAAACGCTTTTTTGATATAGTTCTTTCTATTATAATTATTATTTTAATATCACCCGTTCTTATCTTTTCGGCTATAATGATAAAGTTATCTTCAAAAGGCCCTATATTATTTAAACAAGAACGAGTGGGGTTAGATAGAAAACCTTTTCAAATGTATAAGTTTCGTTCTATGCGTGTGCAAAGCGCAGAAACTGAAAAAAGTCAATGGACTACTAAAAACGACCCGAGGAAGACTGCTTGGGGAAGCTTTATGAGAAAAACTAGCATTGATGAATTGCCACAATTTTTTAACGTATTAAAAGGTGATATGTCTATAGTGGGGCCAAGGCCGGAGCGACCTTATTTTGTGGATAAGTTTAAAGAGGAAATTCCGCGTTATATGATTAAACATCAAGTTCGCCCAGGTATTACGGGCTGGGCACAGGTGAATGGTTTGCGCGGTGACACTTCTATTGAGGAGCGTATTGCATATGATTTATATTATATTGAAAACTGGGAATTCCTTTTTGATGTAAAAATCATTTTTCTAACGATTTTTAAAGGTTTTATTAATAAAAACGCTTATTAGGCTTTATAAAAAAGGACGCAGGTTAAAGTCAGCGTCCTTTTTTAGTTCTAAAAATTAATCAACACTCCACATATACAATAGCGCAAGTATGAGCGTTTTTCTTATCGCTATAATTAATAGCAACAACCACAATACTGCGCTTATACAACTGCAAATACTTAGCAAAATACTCGCGCGCCATAATATGTTTTAAAATAGTTTTAGTACTGCTGTTAAGTTTAAGCTCTACAACAATAGGTAAATCACAACTGCTTTTAGGATGAAAACTAAAACCTAAAAATCCGTTAGTACTATGCTCCTCACGCTTAATTTTATACTTATTTCGAGCACACAAATAAGCTAACGTTAGCATGCAACCGACGTTGTTTTCATCAGCATAATTAAAAATTTCGCTACTATAAATATCATGAACAATTTGAGCAACTTTTTTACTATCTTTATTTAACGTCGCTGGCAATATCTCATCAAAATCTTGTTGCTGTCCAAAATAGCGTTGGGTCAAAGCTAATTCAAATTCAACCATTAATTCATAATTAGGAATTCTAACTTCTTCATTATAATAAGTTAAAAAGCCCCATGTTAGCATTGCGCTATAAATTTGCTTACGATTTTTTGGTTTACGCGACCCAGCTCTAAATTCTTTAGTAATATTAATCGCAATGCCTTCGCCATTTATCATGGTTATAATATCATTCACAATGTCGGGTGTTAAATAATCCACTATATCAGCAGTTCCCCAGTAGCTCTGACATTCGTTATTTCTAACCGCTTCAATTACACTTCGCGGATTAAATATTTTAATTCCACTAGCAGTTGTATAGCCATTGTACCAATAGCGCATATCTAGCTTATTATGCGCTTCATCTTCAGAAAATCCATAAAATCTACCACACGCTTTATCCTTTAAAACAGTACACAGCAGTTCAACTTCATCTTCAGTAAATCCAAAAAAGCTATCGAACACTTTATCTTTTAAAAAAGTAAACTCACTAAACATATTTAAAGCTGAACATGTGGTGGATTGTTTAATCGGCAATATTCCGGTCATATAACATAGCGCTACATAGCTTCTGCCTTTTAATAAGTTAATTAAAAAATCTAAAAATTTATTGTGATTTTTAATATAGATTGATTTATTGAATATAAAATCCCACTCGTCTAATAAAAATATAAACTTTTCATTTGTTTGCGTATATATTGCGCTTAACATATCTGCAACCTCATTGTATTGCGATAAGTTTAGCTTTGGATATGCTTGTTGTAAATCGTTAGATAAAAAGGTAATTATACGATTGATATAGCCATCATAAGTATTGTTTTTAGTATCTACGTTGGAAAAATCTATTTTGATGATATTGTATTTGTTTAAATGCGCTTTATAAGATTTCGTTCGGCTAATTTTTAAGTTGCTAAACAGTCGCTTACTATTATTTTTTTTACCATAATACGCATCTAATAAATATACAATTTGGGATTTGCCAAATCTTCTAGGCCTTGTAATGCATACAAATTTCCCATCAGTGTTTATTCTTTCGTTAAGTAATTGAATTATCATTGATTTATCTACATATAATTTGCCGGCTACTATATCTTTAAAATTTTCATATCCATCTTTAGTGTTTAAGTACATCTTGTCACCTCCTATTACTTGATTTTAATAAATAAATTTTAACACACTAATAAACATTGTAAAGTCCCGTTTACAAACTAATAGAATGGTGTTAAACTTTATAGGTACAATATAAAAAAAGGAGAAATAAATATGAATAATCAAGTAGTAGCAACAGTGAATGGCAAAGATATTACCGAAAAAGATGTAAATAGTTTATTAAGAAGCTTAGGGCAACAAGGCGCTAGTCTTAGAGGGCCAGAAGGTAGAAAGAAGCTAATTGATGAGCTAGTGGCGCAGGAATTATTTTATTTAAATGCGTTAGAGCAAGGTGATGACAAGGATGAGGAATTTTTAATTGCCCTTGAAGAGATGAAAGTTTCTTTGTTAAAGCAGTACGCGCTTAATAAGGTTGTAGCGCCAATTACTGCAACTGACGATGAGGTTAGAGAGTATTTTGATACTAATAAGCAAATGTTTGTGCAGCCTCCTGTAGCAAAAGCTAGTCACATTTTGGTTAAGACTAAAGAGGAAATTGATAATATTGCTGCTGAAATTAGTGGAGGTAAATCGTTTGAAGATGCTGCTAGGGAGTATTCTCAGTGTCCTTCTAAAGAGCGCGGTGGTGATTTAGGTGAATTTTCTCCTGGCATGATGGTGCCTGAGTTTGAGAAAGTTGCTTTTAGTATGGAGCCAAATCAAATTAGTGAGCCTTTGCAAACGCCTTTTGGTTATCATATTATTAAGCTTGATTATTTAAAAGAAGGTGGCGAGCCTAAGTTTGAGGAGTATGCGCCACAAATTAAAGAAACTTATTTAAATACTAAGCGCCAGAATACTTATATGGACTGGGTTGTTAAGCTTATGGATAAATATGAAGTTAAAGTTCATGAGTAGTATTTTTAGAATTTTTATGCTAATAACGCCTACTGATTTTAGATATTGGTAAAGCAGCAGATTGGTTTAAAAAGTGGATTTTGTGGAAAAACTTAAGAGAGTGAGGTGGTAACATGGGTATTAATGCTCTTAAAGGCACAAAAGATATTTTTGGTGAGGACATAAGGAAGTTGTTGTTTTTGGAAAGTACTATTCGCAACTTATGTGTGGATTTTGGTTTTAATGAAATTAGAACGCCAATATTTGAACTTACGCATTTGTTCCAGCGCGGTGTTGGTGATACTACTGATATTGTGCAAAAGGAAATGTATTCGTTTGTAGATAAAGGCGATAATAATATTACGTTAAAGCCAGAGAGTACTGCGCCAGTAGTGCGCGCTTATCTCGAACATAGTATGGCGGCTGATGTGCAGCCCACTAAGCTTTATTATATTTCGCCTACGTTTAGGTATGAGCGCCCGGAGGCTGGACGGCAACGTCAGTTTCATCAGTTTGGTGTGGAGATGTTTGGTTCTGAGTCTGCTAGTGCTGATGCTGAGGTAATTAGTGTTGGCTATACGTTGCTTAATAGGCTTGGCGTTGGTAATGTAGCTTTGCACATTAATTCGTTAGGTTGCTCAGATTGTAGAGCTAAGTATAATGAGCAGTTAAAAGCATTTTTGGAAACTAAAACTGATAGTTTATGTACTTTATGTAATGAACGGCGTGAAAAAAATCCATTGCGTGTGTTGGATTGTAAAAATGAGAATTGCCAAGTTTTATTTAATGATGCTCCTACTACGTTAGATGTGTTAGATGAGCAGTGTAGTACTCATTTTGAGACGTTAAAAGCACTTTTAACCGCTATGGAAATACCGTTTGTAGTCGACCCTACCATTGTGCGCGGTCTTGATTACTATACTAAAACGGTGTTTGAGTTTATTTCAACTGATATTTCTCTTGGCACTATATGTGGTGGTGGCCGATATGATAAGTTGGTGGAAGAGATAGGCGGTAAGCCAACTCCAGCTGTAGGGTTTGGTGCTGGTATCGAGCGATTTTTAATGATTTGTAATTATGATTTACCACAACCAACGCGCGATATATTTATAGGTTATCGCGGTTGTATGGTGGAAGCGTTTAAACTTGTAAATAAGTTACGCCAAGCTGGTATTGGTGCTGATAGCGACCATTTAGCTCGCAGTGTTAAAGCACAGATGAAGTATGCGTATAAACTTGGTTCTAAGTATGCAGGTATTATTGGCGAGAGTGAACTGGAGTCTGGTGAGTTATTGCTAAAGGATTTGCAGACTGGTGAGCAGTATAAAGTTAGTTTAAATGATGTTGATGACATTTGTCGTCTAATAAAAAAGGAGAGTCCGTAATGGATTCTCCTTTTTAGTTTATTGAAAGTCTTTAGCATGTTTCATATTTTTAGTGTCAAACTTATAAGCAAGTTTTTTAACCGTTGCAATTGGACGACGGACAATTTGTACGCTGAAAACATCTGGATTACCTTGATCTCGTCCATATAATTTAGTTAAATCTTTTAACTTCTTCGCTAACTCATCAGATAAATCCTCAGCTTTTACACGCCATTGCCAGTTACCACCCAAAGTAGAAGGCAAGTTCATTCTAGCTTCATTACCAAGTCCTAGTAAATCTTGCATTTGCACTATAGCAAGGTTGCTTACGCTAGCCCAAGCGCATCTGATTATGTCCCAGTGCAGATTGTCTATATCTGTAACGTTTAAATATTTCATACAATGCTTAACGTCTTCAGGGCTACCTGTAGTGTCAATCCAACCGCGCAATGTATCATTATCATGAGTTCCTGTATAAACGATGCAATTTTTATCGTAAAAATAAGGTAAGAAGCTACTAGGCTCTTTAGGGTAAAATGCAAATTGTAAAACTTTCATACCCGGATAACCTGCTTCTTCCAAAAATGCATCTAGCCCTGGAGTAATGTGCCCTAAGTCTTCTGCAATTATATTAAGCTCGCCTAGTTCCTCTTCGATTTTATAAAATAGCTCCATTTTAGGACCATCAACCCACTTACCATTAGCCGCCGTTTTATCTGCAGCTGGAAATTCCCAATACGCTTCAAATCCTCGGAAGTGGTCAATACGGATAACATCAAACATAGTTAAGTTGTTTTTAATTCTATTAATCCACCATTTGTAACCCGTTTTTTTATGATAATCCCAGTTGTAAATCGGATTGCCCCAGCGTTGGCCGCCTTCAGTAAATACATCTGGTGGACAACCTGCTAATACTGTAGGTTTTCTGTTTTTATCAAACTTAAATAGTTCGGGATTAGCCCAAGCTTCAACGCTATCGGCTGCTACGTAAATAGGAATATCGCCTATAATTTGTATGCCTAAGCTATTTGCATAATCTTTTAACGCATACCATTGTTTGAAGAAGCAGAATTGTAAAAATTTCCAGAACCCAATTCTATCCGCCAGTTCAGTTTCATAATGCGCTAAAGCTTTAGGTTTACGCATTTTAATATCTTCATCCCACTCTTGCCATGACAATAAGTTCATTTTTTCTTTAATAGCCATATACAAAGCATATTCATCTAACCAGTGCTGTTGCGCTTTATAAAACTCAGCCATTTGCTGGGTTAGTTCGGCGCTGGATTTAGCATTTTGGTAAGCTAAATCTAGTATTTTATATCTTATTTTAAATATAGTTGAGTAATCCACATATTCAGCGTCAGTTCCAAAGTTCTCATTTTCATAATCCGCTTTACGTAGCAGTCCTTCTTTTGCTAGTTCATCTAAATCAATAAAATACGGATTGCCAGCTACGGAGCTAAATGACTGATATGGGGAATCGCCGTAAGAAGTTTGGCCTAAGGGTAGTATTTGCCAATAAGTTTGGCCTGACTTTTTTAAAAAATCTGCAAATTCATAAGCTGCTTTTCCAAACGTGCCTATGCCATATGGTGATGGGAGTGAACTTATATGCATAAGTACTCCGCCGCTTCGTTTTAATTCCATAGTGAAAACCTCCTGTTTATAGTCTTAATCGTTTTATAGTCTTTAGTCTTTACAAAAACTGCTAGATTATTTGCATGTAAAATAAAAAATTTATTTTAGTATGCGTTATTCCCATATGTTAAGGAATAATTTACACTCTATAATACAATATAATTCGGGCAATAATAGGTTAATATATATATTTAGTTGTTTTTTTTAAGGAGGCGATATAGTGTTTAAAAAAGCGATACTGTATTCTATGATATTTGGTATTTCTTTATCCGCAATAGGTTGTAGTAGTGATGATGAGGCGGAAATTCCTGCTGGAACTTTAGGCAGCGTTTATTATTTAAATTTTAAACCTGAGCAAGATGGTGACTGGAAACAGTTAGCATCTATGTATACAGAATTAACAGGAGTAAGAGTAGATGTAGTAACTGCCGCCAGCGGAGAATATGAAACAACTTTGTTGTCTGAAATTGGCAAAAGCGAGGCTCCAACTTTATTTCAAGTAAATGGCCCAATCGGGCTTGAAGGATGGAGAGATTACACTTATAACTTAGCCGGAACGCCAGTTTACCAACAGCTAAAAAGCGATGACTTTGCGCTAATAGAAGATGGTAAAGTGTGCGGCATTGCATATGTACTGGAAACTTATGGATTAATTTATAATAAGGAATTGTTAGAGAAAGCAGGTTATACTGCTGATGACATTACTAACTTTGAAACGTTAAAAGCTGTAACAGATGATATTCAAGCTAGAAAAGATGAGTTAGGCATTAAAGGCGCGTTCGCTTCTGCTGGTTTAGATGGCAGCTCCGACTGGAGATTTAAAACTCACTTAGCTAATATACCAATTTACTATGAATATGAAAATGATGGAATAGCTACTACAGAAGCTATAAAAGGAACTTATTTAGATAATTATAAAGCCATTTGGGATTTATATATAACAAATTCAACTACAGACCCCGCACAGCTTTCCGCTAAAACGGGTAATGATGCTGTGGCCGAATTTGTAAATGGCGATGCGATTTTTTACCAAAACGGCACATGGGCTTACAATGATATTAAATCAATTGGCGATGAAAACTTAGGCATACTTCCTATTTACATTGGCGTTGATGGTGAGGAAAACCAAGGGCTAGTTACTGGTTCTGAAAACTATTGGTGTGTAAATCAATTTGCAGCGCCAGAAGACATTCAAGCTACGCTAGACTTTTTATATTGGTGTGTGACTAGTGATGAAGGTAAAGATATAATTGCGCATCAAATGAATTTCGTTACGCCGTTTATAGGTTTTACAGAAGAGTATTTACCAGCTAATCCGCTAATAGTTGCTGCTGATGAGTATATAACACAAGGCAAAACTAGTGTAGATTGGTGTTTTTCAACTATACCAAGTGAAGAGTGGAAAAATGGAGTTGGTTCTGCTTTAAAAGCTTACTCAGCAGGTCTTGGAACATGGGAAGCTGTAGAAGATGCGTTTATTGATGGTTGGGAAAGTGAATATAAGTTAATGAACAGCTTTTAAGTAATTTAGAAAAGAGGGCGGGATATGAATAAAAGTTTAAAAAACAGTGTGATACCTTTTATAATATTCGTCGTACCTACTTTAGCAGCATTTTGTTTAGGCTTTGTATATCCTTTTATCCAAGGTCTATATTTATCATTTTGTCAGTTTACGACTATAAATAATGCTAATTTTGTAGGTATAACAAATTATAAGTATTTACTCACTGATACGAATTTTCATAGTGCGTTTTGGTACACAGTACAGTTTACTTTAGCGACAACGGTTACTATTAATATAATAGCGTTTATAATTGCATTAATTTTAACCAAAGGAATGAAAGGAACAAACATTTTTAGAACGATTTTCTTTATGCCAAACTTAATCGGGGGAATAGTATTAGGTTACATTTGGAAAATTTTAATAGACGGCTTATTAATACTTATGGGCAAGCCATTGTTGGCACTAAACCCTACAGCAGGATTTATAGGTTTGTTAGTATTAATGTCTTGGCAACAAATAGGTTATATGATGATAATTTATATTGCAGGATTACAAAATGTTTCACGTGAACTAATAGAAGCATCCGAAATAGATGGAGCTAACGGATGGCAAACCTTATTTAAGGTTAAAATCCCGATGGTAATGTCATCTATTACAATTTGTGTCTTTTTAACACTTACGTATTCATTTAAATTATTTGACCAAAACCTTGCTTTAACAAACGGAGAGCCAAATTCTTCAACTGAATTGTTAGCTCTTAACATTTATAAAACATTCTATGCTCGTACTGGTGCACATTGGCGCGGTATAGGGCAGGCTAAAGCAGTTGTATTCTTTGTAGTAGTAGCAGTGCTAGCGCTTATCCAGCTAGGAGTAACGCGTTCTAGGGAGGTGCAAAGTTAATGGATGGAACTAGAAAAAAATCGAATATATTTTTTCAAATACTGTTTAGTATAATTGCAATTTTATATATGTTCCCTATAGCTTTAATATTAATGAACTCTTTTAAAACGGAGCTTGCTATTACCACCGATAGAACTTTTGAGTTACTAAATGCAAATAACTTTGCTGGGTTTGATAACTACTTTAAAGCTATCACTTCACAAGGGTTTGCACAAAGCTTTTGGTATAGTTTTTATATAACTATTAGCTCAGTGTTTTTAATTATACTTTGCTGCTCAATGTGTGCATGGTATATCACACGTTCTAACAATAAATTTATTAAAGCGCTATACTATCTATTTGTATTTAGTATAATAGTACCGTTTCAAATGGTAATGTTTAGTATTTCGCAAATAGCAGATAGGCTAAGCTTAAACAGTCCGTATACAATCTGTATAATGTATTTAGGATTTGGTGCAGGGCTTGCGGTATTTATGTTTTGTGGGTTTGTAAAAGGTATTCCGCTAGAAATAGAAGAGGCGGCAAGCATTGACGGTTGTTCTATGCTAGAAACTTTCTTTAAAGTAGTGTTGCCTATTTTAAAACCTACAATGATTACAGTAGCGATTTTACAATCGATGTGGGTGTGGAACGACTATTTGCTACCTACATTAGTTTTAGATATAAAAAAATATAGAACAATTCCTATGTTAATCCAATACTTTAGAGGAAGTTACGGCAGCGTAGAATTAGGACCAATGATGGCAAGTATTATGCTTACGATTATCCCGATAGTTATATTTTATCTATTTGCACAAAGATATATTATCGAGGGAGTTGTTGCAGGTGCGGTTAAAGGTTAAAAAAAAGAGGGCATATGCCCTCCTTTTTGTTTATTCATCTACTTTATTAAATGTAAGAGTTCTATTTTCATACTCAAGCAGAACCTCGTCATCATCATCGGCGTTAACAATAAATCCTTCTACATCATATCTGTAACTTACGCCATACTCAGATGCAATTTCAGAAGCGATATCTTCCATAAAGTTTTTAAGGTCGCTAGTAACCGTATCTTCATCAATATCATTCCAATAGCTAGCATAGTTTCCTAAGTCAACTTCTACATAGAATGAATAGAAATCCTCATCTTCTTCATAAATATAAAGGTCTTCAATATCTAGCCAGAACCTAGAGCCAGATTCAGTAGTTAACCTTGGTAACGCTTCATCATACTCATCTATAATTATATCATCATAAATATCATCAGCTAAAGCCATTAATGCGCTTGATGATACATATTTAGAGAATGATACAGAGTCATCTTCATATGTAAATGAAGTTAAAACGTCTTTACCATCGTAATCATAAATCTCCCCTGCAATTACACTATCTTTTGCATCCGTGTTTTTCAATTCGTCTAAAATATAATCGCAAACGTCTTCTAAGAAACTTCTAATTTCAGATGTACGTAAATCATCATAAGTATCAAGGTAATCATCACCGTCAAATTCAATAACTAAATCGATATAACTACTTTTCTCCCTAAGCTCAAATTCCCATACGATGTCTAACTCATCTTCAAAGTAATCTGCTAACTCAGTTTCTAGCCTACTAAGAATAGTTGAAACTTCGCTACCACTATCAACAGGGTTATTAAATATGTACTCATATTGAGCAACCTTCTCCTCAAGTTCCTTAACGTATAAACGAGTAGTGTAAAGCTCTTGCTCATAATATCTTTCCATATCAGCAGTCCAAGAACCTTCTAATATAACTAATTGATTAGCTCCGTCCCACTCAGCATCAATGTTAAAAATAGTAGCTAAGTCGCGTAGGCCAACATATGTAGTACCATCAACAATAAAAGGCTCAATAGCCGTTTCTTTATATTGGTCATTTAGCATTACTCGTATGTTATTATAATGTGCTTCAAGGTATTTCACAGTGCTTGCTGCAAACGTTTGTGCTGGTATTATACTGCTAACTATAGCAGTTGCTGCGCAAAGTGACAATAATTTTTTATGTTTCAAAACAAAATCCTCCTTTTTATATGTAATAATAGTTTTAGTATAACAGTTATACAACAAAAAATCAATATTTTTAGAATAATTGTAACTAAATTGTAATATAATGCGCTTGTATATGTTGTGTCTAAAAACTATATACTATATTTAAAGGAGTGACACACATGGATTTAAAAAATGTACCCACAACTTGTGGTGTTTATTTAATGAAAGATGAGTTGGATAATATAATTTATATTGGCAAAGCTGTGAATTTAAAAAATCGGCTTAAACAATATTTTACTAATAATAAAACCCATTCAATAAAAGTGATTAAAATGGTAGAGAACATTGCAAGCTTTGAATATATTATAACGCAATCGGAAGTTGAAGCTTTAGTGCTTGAGTGTAACTTAATTAAAAAGTATCAGCCTAAATATAATATAAGATTAAAAGATGATAAGCATTATCCATATATAAAAATTGACGTTAATAATGCGTTTCCAAAAGTTAGCATAGTTAGAGCTATGAAAAAAGATGGCGCTAAATATTTTGGGCCATATACTGATGTATCTGCTATGTATGAAATAATTGAAATTATTAAAACGACATGGCAACTTAGAACTTGCAAACGTAAGTTGATGCCTAATACTAAACCATGCTTAAATATGCAGATAGCGCGGTGTGTAGCGCCATGTAAAGGAGAATGTAGCCAGCAGCAGTATAAAGAAATGGTAAATGAAGTGATTAGCTTTTTAAACGGTAACTATAAACATGTGCTACAAAAGTTGGAAGCGCAAATGACTGAAGCGGCAGACGATTTTAAATTTGAAAGAGCTGCTATATTGCGCGACCAAATTAGTGCCATTAAGAAAATAGAGCAAAAACAAAACGCCACAAGCTCTTCTATGAAAGACCATGATATTATAGCGTATGCTACAGGCAAATCTGATACTCTAATACAAGTATATTTTGTAAGATTGGGTAAATTAGTAGGGAGGGAACATTTTATTTTTCATAATACACAAGATGAGAAAATCGAAACAGTATTTCGTAATTTTATAGTCCAGTTTTATGAAACAGCAAATTTTATCCCAAAAGAAATTGTAGTTGATATTATTCCTGATGAACTTGAGTTACTTAAGCAATACTTAGCCAATATAAAAGGTTCTAAAGTTAATATTAAAGTACCACAAAAAGGTGAAAAGTATAATTTGCTACAACTAGCACGCAAAAACGCACTTATAAGTT
The DNA here is from genome assembly GCA_001994995.1 of Candidatus Parepulonipiscium sp. PG-Nuni2H_MBin01. Lineage (GTDB taxonomy): Bacteria > Bacillota > Clostridia > Lachnospirales > Cellulosilyticaceae > Parepulonipiscium > Parepulonipiscium primum. Next base: position 67,208 of record MDJM01000027.1, read on the forward strand.
TTGAGCAATTTGGTGATAGGTTAATTAAGCAAAATGCGAGAACAACTCAAGCTTTAGAAGAACTTATGGCTGTGCTAAACGTTAGTAGCTTAAATCGGATAGAAGCTTATGATATTTCTAACACATCAGGAGTGCAGTCTGTTGGTGCTATGGTTGTGTTTGAGAATGGTAAGCCGAAAAAAAGTGCTTATCGTAAATATAAAATTAAAACGGTCATTGGGCCAAACGATTGTAAAAGTATAGAGGAAGTGATAGAGAGGCGCATTAATAATTTAGGCGATTTACCAGACCTTATGTTAATAGATGGAGGGAAAGGACAAGTGGCGGCCGCTAACAATGTGCTAAAAAAATATGGAGTAGATATTGTCGTATGTGGAATGATAAAAGATGATAGGCATAAAACTCGCGCAGTGCTATATAATGGTAAAGAAGTTGATATATCCAAAAATACAGAAGGATTTAAGTTGGTTGCACGTATTCAAGATGAAGTTCATCGCTTTGCAATTGAGTATCATAAGAAGGTTAGAGCTAATAGCTTTAAATTACAATAAAAATAGTTTGTGTGAAATCTTTCACGCACACTAAATTAATGATATAATTAAAAATTAGAAGGAGACGTTGAATGCATTCGGTTAAAGTGAGTAAACTGGTAAAAAGATATGATTTGGAGCTTTTAACAGAAGGTATAGCATATACGAATAGATACATTCGAGAGTCAGATGTTAATAGACCAGCATTGCAGTTAGCGGGATTTTTTTCATGTTTTGAGCCTACTAGACTGCAGGTGATAGGTAAGGTTGAGAGTAAATACCTAGAGCAGATGTCAACGCGAGACCGAGTATATAGCATACAAACTTTGCTTTCGTATAAAGAAATACCATGCGTCGTTATATGTAGAGAAGAGATAGAGCCTTTGCCTGAGTTTTTAGAATGCGCAATGAAAAGTAAAATTCCGATTTTTAAAACTAAGTATTCTACTAGCGAATTTTTAGCAGAGGTAATAACATGGTTAAATATAGAGCTTGCACCCAGAATATCAATGCATGGTGTTTTGGTGGATATATATGGTGAGGGGGTGCTTATAACAGGAGAAAGTGGAATTGGTAAGAGTGAGACTGCGCTGGAGCTTATAAGGCGTGGCCATAGGTTAGTAGCCGATGATGCGGTAGATATTATTAAAGCGTCAGGCACTAAGCTAAGCGGTAAAGCTCCAGATGTGCTGCAACATTTTATTGAGGTTCGCGGCATTGGTATAGTGGATATTAAGCAACTATTTGGAATTGAGTCTATTAAGGAAACTAAGCCGATTGACTTGGTGATAGAGCTTGAAAACTGGGATACTGGTAAGCAGTACGACCGTTTAGGGCTTGAAAATGAGTATATCGAGATATTGGGAATAGAGGTAGTTATTCACCGAATTCCAATAAAGCCTGGCCGTAACTTAGCTATAATATGTGAGACGGCCGCAGTTAACTTTAGACAAAAGAAAATGGGCTATAATGCAGCCGAAGAGCTTAATAAGCGTGTTATGGAGAATTTACAAAGAAGTATTCAAGAAATTGAAGAATAAAATTTAAGTTAAGGAGAATGAAATCATATGTATATCGGAGTAGATTTAGGTGGAACAAGTGTTAAAGTTGGATTAGTGGATAATAACAAGTTGGTAGAAATGCGTACTAGTGAAACTGGCAGGGATAAGTCACCACATGACTTAGTGGCAGATATAGTTAGGCTTTCTAAAGAGGTAATGGATGAGTATAATATTGATGAAGGTTATGTAGGTTCAATAGGCATAGGTTGTCCTGGATTAGTCCATCCTAAGCAAGGGATTATAATTAAAACTAGCAACTTTGATTTTGAAAATTTCCATATAAAAAACGAGATTAAGAAATCCCTTGATCTAGATGTATATGTGGAAAATGATGCAAACGTTGCAGCGCTTGGAGAGGCTACAGTTGGGGCTGCTAAAGGTAAATCTAGCGCAGTGGTAGTTACGATAGGCACAGGAGTAGGCGGCGGAATTGTTATTGACGGAAAAATATTTAGCGGTGCATTTGCAGGCGCGGGTGAAGTTGGCCACCAAATTATTAAGTTTGATGACCATATGACTTGCGGATGCGGTAGAGCAGGTTGCTGGGAGCAGTATGCATCAGCTACAGCGCTAATTAACCAAGCTAAAGCAGTAGCTAGCCACAAGATGATAGAGATTGCGGGCGGTTATGATAACATTGAAGCTAAAACTGTATTTGACGCAGCAGACCAAGGAGATGAAGTGGCTTGGCAAGTGTTAAATAAATACTTTGACTATCTTGCAATTGGGCTTACAAACTTAATTAACATTATTCAGCCAGAAGTTATAGTGTTAGGCGGAGGAATAAGTGCACAAAAAGATAAGCTAGTAGCACCAGTGGTAGAGCGAGTTCAAGCCCAAATGTATGGCGGATTAAAATTAGAAACATCAATAGTAGCAGCGACTTTAGGAAATTCAGCTGGAATAATAGGAGCGGCACTTGTTGGGCCATCTAAAAAATCAATTTAAAAAAATTTAAGGTTACTAGCCATCCTTTAATAGGGTGGCTAAATATATATAAAGGTAGGTGTAGTGATGTCAATCGATAACTCTGTAACTTTAAAAGTAAAATTAAAAGTCTCAGACGTATTAAGGTACAATATGTATGTTGCGTATAGGTCGAAGTTTAGTAAAATATTGTTATTAGTGGGGACTGTTTTGTTAGGTTATATATTTTATAAATATTTTATGACTACAGACACAATTGGGGTGTTTTTATCTAGGAACATAGTGTTAATCTGCGTTAGCGTATTTATACTAATTGGCACGCCGTTTAAGGTGTGGAAAATAACAGCGCTTCAAATGCAGTCTCCGATATTTTCGGGTGCTTCAAAATATGTATTTTACCCGGATAAAATTTATATGGAAGTTGGAGAAGTAAATGATGAAGTGCCGTGGGAAACGTATGCGCATATAGTGGAGACTAACAAAGACTTTAGATTTTTTGTGGACACGGTACAAGCACAGATAATTCCTAAACATGGAATGGAAGATACGCAAGTTACAAAGCTAAGGGAAGTAATTAAGATTGCTAACCCAGAAGATATATACGAATTGAAAGGATAAAACATGGAAAAGATATGCCATTTTTCTACCACAAATAAATATATAACATGGTTTAATGATGACTGGAGCAGTGTGGAAAGTTTTTTAAATAAACATAAGCTAGATGGAATAGAGCTTGGGCTAACACTAGATTATACAATAGATAAAATTCCTAAATCTATAGTTAAAGGTGTGCACTTAAGTTTTTTTCCGATGTGGCTTGAGTTTTGGAATGGAGATATGAATAGTGTTAGTGAGTTAATCGGAAGTGAGCATGATATAATAGAGTACTATGGCGGTACTAGCAAACAAGCGATTGTAGAGACTTATAAAAAGCAATTTGAGCGAGCTAAGTTACTGGAGGCGCAGTATATGGTATTTCATGTATGCCATATTCGGCCTAAAGATTCATTTACATGGCAGTTTAGCTATAGTAATAAACAGGTGATTAACGCCGCTATTGAAATAATTAATGAAGTATTTCCACAACACGAAAGCGGACCGAAGTTATTGTTTGAAAATTTGTGGTGGCCAGGTCTTACGTTTATGGATGGACAAGAATCTCAGCTGTTGCTGGATGGTGTTAAGTATAACAACAAAGGATTTGTGCTTGATATTTCACATTTAACGTTAACAAATCCAAAAATCGCCACTGAGCAGATGTGTTTTAATTATATCAAAAAAGTTTTAAATAACTTAGGGGATATTAAAAACCATATTGACGTAGTGCATTTAAATAAAACGTTACCTAATCATTATATGAGTCAAAATCAATCGTATAAATTGGAGCGTTATAGCAATGAAGCAAATAAGGTTAGAAAGCACCAAATTTTAATGGAACATGTAAATAAACTCGACCCTCATGAACCTTTTGACCATCCGTTGGCTAAGGATATTGTGGAACTGATTAATCCTAAGTATTGCGTATATGAAACTAATCCTAAAACTATAAATGAGCTTAATTATTTTATAAAAAAGCAAAATGTGGCTTTAGGAATGAGTTATTAATAGTAAAGGGACTGCCTTAGAGACAGTCCCTTTTTTGTTAGTTATAGAAAGTAGCAACTTTAGTATCCGCGTCGTAATCAGCATTTACACCTAAAGCTAAGGCGATATACTTAACTGGCGCGTATGAACGGTCGTTTACGATTTGCATAGGCTCATCCATATAAATTGGCTGGCCATCTTTGTAAATAATATTACTTCCGTTTGTTAACGTAATTAAGCTATTTCCGTTTTTAATTGTTACATGTCCACCGCTCGTAAATATAATGTTGTCTTCATGAATGTTGAAGAACGTAGCTAAGTCCCTTACCCCAATCATCGTCCTTCCAGAGTCAGATAAATATGGAGCTGCGAATAGCTCTAAATCTTCGCTGTTTAATGCATCATATGCAGTATTGGTAGTAAAGTTAACTTCTACCTTAATTTGTTGACTGAATATATCAGAACCTACCACTATATAGTCGTCTAGAGTAATAGTTTTACCTTTAGCATCTATAGCTGTACCCTCGATTTCAAAGTCGTAGCCCCCGCGAGGAGTGTTGCCCCAAATATCGTATTTAATATCGGAAATCGTAATTGTACCAGGTCCGTTTGATGATTCATCGTCTATTGTAATTTGTATTATACCGCTACTATCGCTGTTAACCTTAGTGCTAATCTCAAGTCCACTATCATCATCAGCTGATATTGTAGCTCCTGTAATCTTAATAGCTCCTAAGTCTTCTGGCGTAATTGTAAGTACGCCGTTTCGTTTAAGCATCTCTGAATCACTTTCGCTAATTACAATAGTACCACGCGTTTGCTCTTTAACCCCTAACTCAACTTGAACTTGTTCCCAGTCAATTGTTATAGGTTCTATTGCAGTTCCTAAATATAATTCCTTATCGTCATCAAAGTTTCTACTTTCAATGTAAAGTGTTACATCTCCAGCTTTTTCAGCATAAGCACCAACTTGTAACTCAAAGTATAAGTTATCTAACATTTGATGGATTTCATCTTCATCTGTTAGGCCAAAAGCGTTAATTAATGCTTGTATATCAAACTGTAGTTCGGTTCTATGGCCGGCGCTACCAGAAGTTTGCGTAATAATTTTATTACCATCTGTATTGTTAGTTACGCGGTTTCCATCAAATTCAAATATAATATCATTAAGCGCATCATCATCACCATCACCAGTGTAGAAATATGCAGTAGAGCCACCTGATTTTAGGGTAAAGTAGAATGGGTCACGTGGGTTAATTGCCCCTTCGATAATTTGGTGTAGTGACAACTCTACAGCTTCAGGCTCTTGACCAGTGATTAACTCAACTTCATTATACGCTTGGAACACTATTTGGTCATTTATAATATTCGCTATCGTTAATCTTTCTGAGATAGTTTTAGTTGAAGTAAAGTCGCTAACGTCATAAGTAGCTAAACCTGTTGGTAGGCCAGTAGCTTTTACTGCTACCTCAGTAACTTCAACCTCTAATTCTCCTAACGATAAATAATCGCTTCTGCTTGCAAGTCTAACTGGTAGTGCGCCGACTTCAACATATCCTCTTAAACTTCTACTAGCGCTAGTTGGAGATAAATCTACAACGTTAATAACCATTTCGTCATCGTCTACAGCAACAACTTGTACAACGAAATAATCTGCTACGGTAGAAGTAGCTAAACCACCAGATAGGCCTACATATCTGCTGCTATTAGCTGCCGATGATGGTGGATTAAGAACTTCAGCACCATCATAAAACTCGTTAGATGCTTTGGTTCCTATATATAAAAAGTCTCCAGCATCTAGTTCCCACTCAAGCTTATTATTTTTAAGCTGTATTAAATAGTTATTGCTAGTTCGTTTGTAAAGTCTATCGTAATCACCAGAATTAGCGTCAAATGAAGGTAAATTGTCAGAACTAAGCTCTGCGCCGTTATATTCCTGTAGTTCCACGCCGCCAACACTATAAGAATATTCACCATTACCATAATGAATAACTTCTACTTCGTTATCACTTGAATTGTACCAGTCGTCTCTCCAATATGAGTCAGTAGTACGTGCTGCTGCTGAAACGTTATAATTAACTTCTTCGTAGCTGTTATTAACTTGATTATTAGGTGCAAATGCTCCCGCTTTACTTTCTTGGAAACGTACTGTACCAAGAGTACCATAACCATCTACAGAAATATAACCTTCATATCCTAGGCTTGCGCTAGTACTATTTTCTGAAACACCTGTACTAGAGCTTAAGCTAAGTTCTGTAGCCGATGTAATACCTTGATTACCTTGAATACTTACAGTTGGGCCATATCCTGTTACATCAAACGCTAACGGAAGTACTATAAAGTTATCGGCTGGGAAATCTTGCCATAACGTTACTGTTAACTGAGTATTACTATCTCGTTTTATTGTATAATTGATATAGAACTCTTCTCCTTCAATAGTTTCTGGACTACCTTTAGGAGTAATGCCTAAACCTGATAGGTCGCTTTCAGAAATATATTCTGTATAGGTACCATTTAAAATAGTAAAGTATCTACCGCTATTGGTTGGCGTATAAGTTAAAGCACCATCACTATCTACGATATTTCTATATAACTCACTTGAAAATCTTACATCATCTCCAGTAATATAAAAACTTAATCCATAAGAAGCATCTACAGTGATATTATTTTGAGTATTTTTCATACTAAGTTCTACCGGATTATAATTATCGTTCGTATAACTAAATGTATCACCATAAATCATATCAACTGTGTTTACAGTAGTTGAAGTTGCTGCCATAGTCGTCATAGGAATAGCGGTGGCAATCATAGCAGTTGCTATAACCATAGCTAATCTTTGGGCTAATTTCATGTTAAATTCCCCCTTGTATAATTATGTGAGTTTTAGGATTTTATATTAAATTAGTGTGCCTAATTGCACACACCTCATTATATATCAAATAACAATATGCGTCAAGAAGTTAGCCAAAAGTGTAAAAATTTAGTAGTAGCTAGAAATATATGTAAAAAGGTTCTCTTATAAAAAAAAGACCACCCAAAGCATTGGGCAGTCTAGTAATTAGTTAACGTTATTAATTAGTTAGAGAATGTAGCAACACCATCTTCATAAGAAATGTTTAACCCTAATGCAAGCGCTATATATTTAGCTGGCGCATAAGAACGGTCATTTACGATTTGCATTGGCTCATCCATATAGATTGGTTGACCATTTTTATAAATAATGTTACTTCCATTAGTTAAAGTGATAAGGTCGTTACCATTTTTAATAGTTACATGTCCACCACTTGTAAATATAATGTTATCTTCGTGAATGTTAAAGAAAGTAGCAAGGTCTCTTACTCCAACCATAGTTCTGCCGCTATCTGATAAGAATGGTGTAGCGAATAATGTAGCTTCAGTTCCGTCTACAGTTGCAATACCTGTGTTAAAGTCAATAGATGCTTCTAATTGTTTAGCGAAAATATCTGAACCTACGAATAAATAATCTGATTCAGTTAATTTTTTACTCATGTGGTCGCCGTTAGAGTAGCTTGAGTTGTTAATATCTACAGCCGAACCACCTATATACATATCATATGAACCACGAGGCATAGACCCAGACACTGTATATTCAACATCTTTAATTATAATTGAACCTGCGCCATCTGTTGACTCATTGTCAATTGTGATTACTAAAGTACCATCAGATTTAACTGACTTACTAACTTCAAGACCACTATCATCAGTTACTTCTACAGTTGCACCTTCAATACTCATACCTTCTACTTGAATTACGATTTCTGTTTTAGCTTGGAAAGTATCTTCGTCACGCTCAGTAATAACAATCTCACCTCTAGTTTGGCCTTTAACGCCTGGCTCTACATTTACAGATTCCCAATCAACAGAGAATGCTGCTTCAGAAGTTCCTAAGTATAACGATAAATCTTCAGATAAATTTCTGCTTTCAATTTCTAAAGTTATATCACCTTCGTCTCCTAAAGAAGAACCGATTTCTAATTCAAAATAGATATTGTTTAATAAATCTTGGTCAGATGCATTAGGGAAACGAGTTCTTGCTGCAGTAAGTAATGCTGCTACGTCTAATTCTAACTCATCATCATCACCAGTAATAATACCATCATTACTAATTGTATAACCATCAATATCAAATCTAATGCTAGAAAGGTCAGAATCATCAAAGTATCCATTAGTTAATGTAAGGTAGAATTTATCGCGAGTGTTAATTGCATCAGGAATGATTTGGTGCATAGAAAGCTCTGCAGTTTGTACCTCTTGTCCTGTAATTAACTCAAGCTCATTATACGCTTGGAATACAATATGCTCATCTACGATATAAGCAATAACATCTCTTAAATATACGCTATTTGTAGATTTAAAATCATTGATGCTATAATCATCTTCATCAATGCTAGAAACTGGTACTCCATTTAACTCAACTTCTTTAATAGTAATTTCTAATTCGCTAGCAGTTAAGTTAGAACTTCTGCTTGCTAGTCTAACAGGAAGATTAGTAAGCTCTAAATATCCACGTAAAGTTCTGTTGCTAGAGCTACCAGAATTTTCTACAACATTAATAACCATCTCATCTTCATCAACAGTAATAACTTGAACTAATATGTTATTAGGAACAGTAGAAGTAGCAAGACCACCTGTTAAATTTACATATTCACTATAATGAGCACCGGCATCAGTAGTTTGTGTAAAGTTTTTAGCGCCAGAAGGTAATGTATAATCTACATCAGAACCAGCGAATAAAATATCACCAGCAGCGAAATCCCACTCAAGTTTATTATCTCTTAATTGTAAGTGATAGTTTACACCAGCCATACCAGAAACAGCTCTAAAAGCACCAACTTTATTTTCTTGGAATCTGATAGAACCTAAAGAACCGTAACCATCATCAGAAATATAACCTTCATTACCAATGCTAACGCTAGTGTTATAACGCTCAACACTGCTGTTAGTAGATAGGTTAATTTCAACCTGAGAAGTTATAAGGCCACCACCAGTAAGAGTTACATAAGGATTATAACCAGTAATAGACATAGCTAATGGGAAAGTTAAGTATTGATTAGTCGTTAATGATTGATACATAGTTACTAATACTTCATTATTAGAAGTTCTTTGGATTGAAAAATGTCTAGAGTAAGAACCATCGCTATTTTGAGAGTATTGAGTATAAGTTCTGTTTTGAACGATAAAAGCAATATTACCATTAGTAATTAAATCTTCACCAAATACACCAGCAGCAGGAGCTTTATTAGCAGCAGGTACTACTGTTAAATCAGAATCAGCGTATAATTCAGTTGTAAAACTAATATCGTTACCAGTAAGGATAAATTGAATAGGATTAGCTTCAGATGCTGAAATAGTACCGCTACCAGTGTTTTGCATACTAAGTTCGATAGCTGCTGCAGTAGTAGAAGAATCACCAGAAATGTTACCAGTATAATCAAAAGCAAATCTATCACCATAAACCATATTTACAGTATTTGCAGAAGTAGAAGTAGCTGCCATAGCTACCATAGGAACAGAAGTTGCTACCATTGCTGTTGCTAAAACCATCGCTAATTTTTGTCTTAATTTCATAATAATATCCCCCTTATAATGTGTGTGTGAATAAATTTTTATATTGTGTGTTGCTCGGTACATATACTATTATAACTTGTTAGTCGATATATGTCAATATATCTGTATTAACTGTAACGAAAGTGTAATAACTGTGATATGAAACTGAAAATAAAATTTGGCAACATCTTATAAAGACTGTATTTATACTTATGCTATTTACTACACATATTTAATATTTATTTTGTGTAGTGGCGTACCCTTGTGTACATAGCCTATTATATATTAGCTATTGGCATTAGTCAATAAGTTGTCGATAATTGTAACTATTATGTAATATTGAAAGAGAATTTTAGCGTATATTACTGCTGTAAATGCTGAATTATCAACAAAGCTATAAAATCGCTTGTAATATATGTGCAATAAAAATAGTGTGACAACGAAAGTTGCTACACTATTAAGACTAACTTATTGTGCTATATATAAAACTTCTTTAGAATGTGATTTAGATAAAGCGTATTTATAATCAATAGTATATTTATCTATAGATTTTGTCTTATATTTACTTAGCACTTCTAACAATTCATTCTCGCTTGGTATTCCATCAACTCTATACGATACTACTAAAATATAGTCCTTGTATTTAGAAAACAATTCACTAAACTTAGTTAATATATCTTTTTTCTTAGCCCAACCATTAGTTAAACTTAAGAATATCATTATAAATTACATTTTTACCTTTATTTTTAAGCATATATCCTATGCAACCTGTTCCACCAAACAAATCTAGTGCAGTATCAAAACTAATATCTTTAATATTCTCCCATATCCAACTGCGTAACTTAACTTTAGAACCTTGGTATCTAGTTGTTGGAAATACATATTCTGTATCCATAAATCTTACTCCTTTAAAATACTTGTTTTTGCTCTGGCCGTATAAGAACACCAATATGTATTAAATTCTTCTTCACTATTAAAAGGACTCTTGCCTTCTAGTAGTTCTTCAAAACCTCTTACTTTCCAACTACCATCCTTATTTTCTATAAGATTACGATTTAATTTTATATAATTAAGTAATTCTTCTCTAAATATATTAAACTGCATCTGCTCTCTCCTTATACTACCTCTGTTCCAGCCTTATAATGTAGGTTATACGAATATAATATACCATGTTAAAGTGAGAATATAGGGGAAATATTTAAATTTAGAAGACTGATGGATTGTTCTATTACTCTATTTTAAATTTTATTGATTAATTTGTTTTAAATATTCCTATACTTTAAGAAATCAATGATTAAAAAGGATGGTAATATGTATAAACAAATTTTAAAACAGCACTTTGGATATGATACATTTAGAAATGGACAAGAAATTGCGATTACAACCATTTTAGCTAAACAAGACTTTTTAGGGATTATGCCAACAGGGGCGGGAAAATCTATTTGCTATCAAATTCCGGCGCTATTATTAGAAGGTATTACAATTGTAATTTCACCGCTTATATCGCTAATGCAAGACCAAGTGTATAACTTAAGACAACTAGGAATTGAGGCAACCTTTATAAATAGTACATTAACACCGGCCGATATTTCTGTGCAGCTAAACAAAGTAATTAATGGCCAATGTAAAATCCTTTACGTTACGCCAGAAAGATTAATGACTCCTATGTTTATACAATTTGCTGCTAAATGCGCTATATCCATGATAACGATTGATGAAGCTCACTGTATATCACAGTGGGGTAACGATTTTCGCCCTGAATACAAAGTAATTCCAGATTTTATAAATCGAATACAGCAAAAAGTTATACTTTCAGCTTTTACAGCGACTGCTACTGCACAAGTTAAGGATGATATAATTGAGTTGTTAAAGCTTAACTGCCCTAGAGTTGTAACACTGGGGTTTGATAGGCCAAATCTGTATTTTAGTGTAGTTAAACCTAAGAAAAAAATGGCTTATTTATTTGATTTGATTACGTCTTTCCCCAACCAAAGTGGAATAATTTATTGCAATAGCCGAAAAAATGTGCAAGAAGTATACGATAAGTTAAAGGGGAAAAACTATTCGGTTGGAATGTATCATGGGGGGCTTCATAGTGTAGAGCGGAAAAATATCCAAAATAGCTTTATACAAGATGAAATTGATATAATGATAGCTACGTTGGCTTTTGGAATGGGAATTGATAAATCGAATGTTTCATTTGTAATCCACTACAATATGCCTAAAGACATAGAAAGTTACTATCAAGAGGCCGGTAGAGCAGGGCGCGATGGTAGTGAGGCTAAATGTATTTTATTGTATAGCGCCCAAGATGTTAGTGCTCAAAAGTGGTTAATAGAACATAATAATGATGAGTTTGGTAATCCTATAGAAATTGCACCGCACATAAAAGCGCAGCAGTATAAGCGGTTAAATGATATGGAAAACTACTCTAATTCAACTAAGTGTTTGCGAAAAGTTATGCTAGGCTATTTTGGTGAGATTTTGCAAGACGATTGTAATAATTGTAGCAATTGCAATAATATTACTGAACAAACTGATGTAACTGTGGAAGCGCAGAAAATACTATCGTGTATATATAGGATGAAACAAAAATTTGGTGCAAGTGTTGTTATTAAAGTTTTAAAAGGTAAATCTATTGCGAAATATGCAGCTTATAAGTTTGAAACGTTAACTACATTTGGTATTAGTGATATGCCTGAAAAAGTGTTGGACCAAATTGTGAAGTATTTAATTTGTGAAAACTACATTTATAAGGAAGGAACCCGATATCCGGTATTAAAATTAACGACGACTGCAATCGATGTGTTAAAAGGAAATGTTAAAATTACTATGCCAATTGTAATAAACGAAAAAAGGACCCCAATTATTAAAGAATCAGTAAGTCATGAACATCCTATTTTATTTGAACAATTGCGCCAATTAAGAAAAGAGATTGCACAACTTAATAAAATCCCACCATATGTAGTATTTGAAGATAAGGCGCTTATTAGTATGTGTCAACAACTACCTCAAACTCCAAATCAGTTTATAAATGTATTTGGTGTTGGAACTAAAAAATTAGAATCTTATGGAGAGCAGTTTATATCTGTAATTATTGATTATTGCCAACAATATGAATTGAATCTAGAAGATAAAATAGCTGAGGCGCTGCCAATGCAAATATAAGAAAAGAGGACCGCTAAGTCCTCTTTTTTACTGAATAAATTTATCAAAAGCTAGTTTTTCGCTATTATCAAACCAAATCACACCTCTATTTAAATGTGCTTTTGCCATATCGATTATGCTTATTACTTTATCTAAATCGTCTAACGATGTATTTACTAACTTCATAATAAAACCTCCAAATTAATTATTAAGTCTTGTTAAGACACTAACCATTGTTATTTATAACAGTGAACGCGTGAATATTCTGGCAAAATTTGCTATATTGTATATTGTATACAGAACCATAATATGATATACTAAAGTCTATAAAATATAAGGAGTTTGAATATGAATAAAAAATTTAAATTTATAATGGCTTTAGCTGCAACAGCATTTTTAGTACCAACAATAGCTTATGCTAGTTTGCCAGCGAATATTGATGAGTATTTAGCTCAATTCTATAGCACAGAAGAATCTGAAGAATATACTGAAGAGCATACTGAAGAACATACTGAAGAGCATGATGAAGAGCATGATGAAGACCATTTTAGTTATGATATTCAAGAAGATTGGACGTTTACTTCAGGGATAATGCAGTCGCCAATTGATATTACTACATATGACGCAATCACAAATAATAGCCCAACTCAGCTACTACTAAATTACAGTACCACTGTAGATGATATTTTAGATACGGGTCATGCTGTTCAAGTTGCGCTAACAGGTACTGCTACTCTAATGAACCGCGAGTTTGAATTGTTGCAACTTCATTTCCATAGCCCAAGTGAACATACGATAGATGGTGAGTATTTCGACTTTGAAGCGCATTTTGTTCATCAAGCACAAAATGGCCGTTTGGCTGTTGTTGGCGTGTTATTTAAAGTAGGGGAAGAAAATGTAGAACTTGGAGAAATTCTTTCGCGTTTTAGTAATGATGAGCTATCAAATTCAGATTTTGAGCTTAATCTGCTTAATTTGTTCCCAGATGACCAAAGTTATTACCATTACACCGGCTCTTTAACTACACCGCCGTTAACAGAAAATGTTGAGTGGTACGTTTTAGAGAACTCGTTAGAGTTATCTCAGCAGCAATTGGATGAGTTTAAATTGTATTATGACCATAATAGCCGAGATATACAAGGCTTATATGGCCGTGTGATTTTATATACTGAAGATTAATTAGTAGCTAGAGGACTTCCTCTAGCTTTTTAAATTTACTTCTATATAATGGCCGACTGTAGTTTAGACAATAGACATACCGTCTCAATATGTGGAGTTTGAGGGAATAAATCTACACAACATATTTTATCCACATTATAGCCATGTTCTTGTAAAACCACTAAGTCTTTAGCAAGCGAAGTTGGTTTACATGAAATATATAATATTTCTGGCGCATTATAATTTATAATTTTAATAATAGCTTTAGGATGAATACCTTCGCGAGGTGGGTCAAGAACAATAATATCGGGCGAAACTTGTAACGTATCAATTTGCTCTAACACATCTCCAGCAATAAATTCACAATTATCTAACCCATTTAATAAAGCATTTGCTCTAGCTTTAATTACTGCCTCTTCGATTATTTCAATTCCATAAACAAACTTAGCTTTAGTTGCCATAATTTGAGCTATCGTACCTGTCCCAGAATACAAATCAAAAACCACTTTATTTTGGAGATTACTTAATAATCCTAATGCTTTTTCATATAACACTTGAGCGCCCCTAGTGTTAGTTTGGAAAAACGAAAATGGAGAAATCTCAAAATTTAACCCTAATATTTCCTCTGTAATAAAGTCTTGACCGTATAAAATATCTACCTTTTCAGGTTTAACCGCATCAGCCTTATTGTCGCTAGTAGTATGCAAAAACCCAACTACTTTCCCTTCAGTGCCAATGTTATTTATTTTAAGCTTAGTAAAGTCATAATTACCTTGCGATGACGTTACTAGGTTTACTAATAAATCACCAGTTGTATACGAACGTCTAACCACTAAATACCTAAGCACACCTTCATGAGTCTTTTTCTTATAAAATGGAATGTTCTCAACCTGCATATAGCGAAACACATACCTTAGTATTTTATTAAAGTCATCATTAACAATTTTACAGCCATCCACTGTAATTATATCAAACGTAGTTCTCTTACGGTGTAACCCTAAAGCTAAAGGACCGTTTTTACAACTATCACCAAACGAAAACTCCATCTTATTTCTATAGCCATATTCAGACGGGCTAGACACAATACCAACGTATTCATATTGCTCCACTACAGCATTAATAATATCCTTAACCTGAGTTTCTTTATGCTTCAACTGCAGCTCATAAGGAAGGTTTTGCAAACTACAGCCGCCACACATACCAAAATACTCACACTCACCATGTTTAAAATAGTCAGGATTTTTAATAACCTCCACTACTCGCCCTTCCCACTTTCCTTTACGCTTCCTACATAGCCTTACACCCAATTCTTGGTTTACAAAACTATCTGCAACAGTTACTACAACACCATCTGGAGTAGTTAAAACACCCTTATTAGGAAAATTAACTTTATTTACAACTCCATAAACCACTTTATTTTTCATAAAATCTTTCCTTTCATTACACCAGGCCCTGCTAAGAAAGCCCCTAGACCCCGAATTTCTCCTTTAGAGCCAACAGAGGGGTTTTAATATTACGTTAACAGTGCCTTCTATCCCAATGATTATTGCATACAAAGCCCAGATTTACAAGTACAAATAAATAAAACATAAAAATATTAAGGGGAGATATTGAATATTTTGTTACAACTATGTATAATATAAGTATAGTTTATATCGGTAGTATAATTATTTATTGGTATTTATTGGTTATATAGATAAGCTATAATAACAACACTTAATCGAAAGGGGACTTTTATGATTAGAAAACACAAACAACAAGATATAGAGCAAAGCGTTTACCGTTTTCAATCTGTTATATTAACAGATCCAGAATTAAAACTTAAACTTTTAGACGATTCATCTACTTACGGAGGTAAACTAATTAACTGGTCTGATATCAACCTTATCCTTGAAATTCCAGTTGTAACAGCTACATTAACAGTTTACAAAAAATATACGTTGAACTTTGTAACAACTCATTCCTTGTTTCTTGCAAATGTAATTGTAATTAACAAAATACCAAAAACTTCAACTATGTTTTATTTAATGAAGTTAACTTCTCCTATTAGACAGAAGCGTCAAAGAAACTATTTACGAGTAAATGCCGAATTACCTATGACTTTTATTGTTGTGCCAGAGAAATTTAGTACAAGAGATGCACTGCCACCTCCAGTAAAGGCTTATACGGTTGATATTAGTGCTGGAGGGCTAAAGTTTAAACATAACGAACTGCTCCTTGGCACCCCAAAGGTATACATCAGTTTTGCACTTCATGGTACTACCTTTAGTTTAACAGGACAACTGTTAGAATCGTATGAAATATCTGATACACCGCCGTATACTTATCGGGTTGCGTTTAAGGAAATGATACCCGAGACGCAAGCGAAACTAGAAAAAATGCTAATGAGCTTCCAAAAACATATGCCTAATAGAGATTTGTAATGAGGGGGGAGTTTTATGAAGAAACAACAAATCCAAGAAATTGATGCAAGTATTGCCGCTCATCAATCTTTAATATTAGCAGATATAAACTTTCAGCTTAAAATAGTTGATAGAGAAAATACTCACAATGTAAAACTAATTACTTGGGCTGGGTCACAATTAATTATTTCAATACCTGTAGAAGGGTTCGTTTTAGATTTAGGGAAAAAGTACACGCTTAATTTTTTAACAAGCAACACTCTATATTTAGCAAATACTCAGTTAACTAACAGAGTCCGCAAGGAAGATGCTTTGTTTTATGTAGTTAAACTGCTATCCCCTATTCATAAAAAGCAACAACGTAACTATTTTAGGCTATCAGCCTCAATTCCTTTTGAATTCGATGTTATTACAGATGAGAAGGAGCAAGATGACGGTAAAGAGCCGGAGCCTTCAGTAAGCGCTACTACAATTGATATTAGCGCAGGAGGTATCAAGTTTTGCTCTCGTATGGTAATCACTGCTGACACTCAATTGTGGATTAAGTTTAAGTTACAAAATAAGCACTTTAATCTAAAGGGCAAAATATTGCCATCTTATGAAGAGGATGAAAAACCACCTTATACTTACAGGGTAGCATTCATTGATATTAGCCCTGATTTGCAGGAGCAGTTATTACACCATATCTTGCTCCACCAGCGACATCTACTCGCTATTTCTAGCGGTCATAAGAGACCCAATGCAAGTACTAATTTAAATAAAGGTAAAAAAAGGTGGTAGTTATAAAGGACTGTTTGATTACAGTCCTTTTTCTATGTCTATACCTTGAAAATTGTATTTAAAATTGATAGGTTATAAATATAGAAAGGAGCTTTTATGAAAACACCAATAAGTGAGCATATATTTTTGCTTCCCTTCGCTTGGACTTTAAATACCAACAATAAAGGCTATAACTTTAAACCTCAAGAGCAAATTAAGTCTAATATTTTTGATCATATTCAAGGTTGGAGGAAAGAGTCTTTTTTTATTAATTCAGATGAAACGTACAATGAGTTTGTATACTTTTATAAACCCGTTCGGACTATGCTGTACCCAGAAAATAGCTATAGTTATGCTTATGTAAATGATAACTCTAATTGTTTAATATATGTAAATAACATTAAGTATAACTTAAAGATACGCAGAATTAACCTTAAGTTTGTAAAAAGCGGTATCGGAATATTAAGTATATATTTGGAGAATTACACTTATAATGAGGAACTGGATATTCGTGCTATTAATTCTGTATCAGACTGTGTATACCCACTAGAGTTACCTCTAAAAGAGAGCACTCCAAAAAAAATCGTATTTAATTTCGACAATTTTATTATTCAAGAAGATATGGAACATACCAATTACCGAGTAATAGCAGGTAAAATATCACCATTTATCATGGACCTATTCGGCCCTAGTTTTGTTCAAACTCCTGATGATAACAAGCCCGTAATCCTTATAGAGCCTCTTATGGGCAGTAAAATGGTTACACTATGTCTATTTAAAAGTGATATAACATTTAAAAATCTTGACTCTGACAATACGTATCAATATAAGCAAGAATTCACGTTGTTAGAACAAGAGCGTCACTATTTATTATCTTCATTTCTATTGTTATGCATATCAAAGTCTACTGTAGAAAGTAAACTATATGACCAGATGATGTGTCTATTACTAATCCAAAAGGCAAGTTTATTAAATTTTTCTAATCAAATTGCAGATATATCTATGTTACCTAAAGATGAATTAGTTATGGCGATTGAAACCCTGTATGAGATTTATATACAGTTTATTAATCAAATGTTTTTTGATGAAGTGACTGAAGATGAAAAGGGGAGTTGGGTGTATCAAAACTTCACTAAGATATTTAATATAAAAGAAGAGATATCTCAAATGGATTTTGAGATGAAAGAGGTTCATGAGTATGCAGAGCTTATTACACGGCAGCAGTCTAATATAAAGATGGAAATATTATCACTTGCGGGCGCTGGGCTAGTTATACCAACGTTCGTTACAGGATTTTTTGGAATGAATATATTAGGCTCGGATAAGCTTGGCATATGGTGGAAAACGCCTGAGGTATTGAGATGGCTAAACGCTTATGTAGCTTTGCCAGTGCTTATAATTTTATATTACTACACATGGAGTAGGCGGAGAAGCCGCCGGTTATTAATCATGAAAATCGCTTTAATAGCTTGCCTCACTATATCATTATTTGTACTAATTAAATATGGTGGCGGCACTACCTCGCAGTTATGATAAGATATATTTGAAATATTTTGTAGACATGCTATAATATGCTAAAGGGGAAGTCCCTGATTAGTAAAAAATACACATAAGTAAGGAGTGGTATAATGAAAATTTATATCAGTGCGGATATTGAAGGAATAAGTAGTATATCGACTTGGCAGGAATCGGATATGGCAGCACCAAAAGAAGCGCGGGATAGAATGACACAGGAAGTAAAGGCAGCTTGTGAGGCAGCGTTTCAAGCTGGTGCTACTGAAGTTATGGTTAAAGATGCGCATGGGTATGGGAAAAACATACGACATGAGGATTTGCCAGTGGGGGTGCAACTTATAAATGGTTGGTCAAATCATCCGTACAATATGGTGGAAGGAATAGATGAAACGTATGATGGCGTTATCTTTTTAGGATATCATAGTGGTGCATCAACTCATTTCTCGCCGCTTGCACATACGCTAGATACTAATGTTGCCAAAATTAAAGTAAATGGTGAAATAAGTAGTGAGTTTAGTATATATTCTACGCTTACGCAGATATTAGGAATTCCAATTCTTACAGTAACTGGTGATGGCGGAATAATAAGAGAGGTTATGGAGTTTGACCCAATGATTGAAACCGTAGCAGTAAAAGAGGGGTTTGCGGGTGCGATGATTAGTAATCATCCTAAAGTTGTATATGAACAGATAAAAGACTCTGTTACAAAAGGTATTGAAAAGATAGGGGAATATAATTTCGTTTATCCATCATCATATAATATGGAAGTAACATTTGTAAGGCATAAAGATGCCTATAAGTATAGTTTTTACCCTGGAGTTGAGCAAATCGATGCTAATACAGTAAGGTTAAAGACAGAAAATTATTTTGAAATATTATCATTCTTAGTATTTATATAAACACAAAAAAAAGAGGGTTTTATATGCCCTCTTTTTTACTTAAATTGTATCATCTTCCTCAAACTCTGGTTTATTATTCTCATCACTTATTTCCATCTTAGATACTGACACTTCATAAGCTACTTTTTGAATTACTTCACCGGACTCAAGTTTCTTTTGATACGCTCTACTTTGGATACGCCCCCAAATCTCGATAGCATCACCAGTTTTTAGACTGTTAGCATATCTGGCATTTCTTCCCCATGTTATGCATGGTATGTAGTCCGATTTGTGGTACGACCTATTTACCGCCAAAAGTATATCAGTGATTTCTCTTCCAAAAGGAGTGGTTCTATATACAGGATTTTTACAAACAAAACCCTTTAAATGCAATGCGTTAGCATTTTTGCTTAATTCTTTTTCATCAACCTCTTCTATTTCTAACGCAAACAAAGTAAGGATCAATCTATTTTTTCCTTCTTCATATTGATTATAAGACCTAAACTGTCCTACCACTTTAAAAATCTTGCCACTAATATCTCCTACTTGCGTTAATAATCTTTCCGATACAGTAACTGGCACAACGTCTGAAGACTCACTTAGTCGAGGGATTTCTATGTCAAAGCTATAAAATCCTTCGCCATACACTTTATGGCTAAATGCCGTCTCTGTGATTGCCTTTCCAATTACTTGTACCTCATTGTTTTCTAAAATGTGGTCGCTCATTACTACATCGCTCCTTTATCTTATAAATGTTTTTTTCAACAGCTTCCTCTGTCTTTATAATATATTTGTATTAGGACAGAAATATTACTATTTTGAATTTTTTTTTAACAGTTTAATCCGTCTATATAGTATATTGCTAATTGGACAAATTTATGCTTATTTTTTTTATTGGTATAAAATATTTTCATATATGGTAACAAATTCCATCTATATTCATAGTATATATTAGACAGAATGTTTAACACCACTGTAAATTTAGCCACTGGCAAAATGAGGCGACTTTATGATTTCTAGAGTTAACAATTCATCTATCTCAAAACTAAAAAACGATTTATCTCACTCTATAATTACAAATAATTATGACCTACTCTCACCAGAGGTCTTGCAACTAAGTCAAGAACTTGATACGCAAATGCTCCCACAATTTCAACAACAACTTGACTTTTATAAATTAATCACTTACCTGAAATAATAAACTATATCAAACTTACAAGGTTGCAAAGTGTTTTGCAACCTATTTTTTAAATTGCCTACCTGTATGGTCAGTCTTAAAGTCTTCTCTAATTATAAGCTCAGACGTTGGAACAAGTTCATAACCATCCTTTAATAAGCCTTTTAAAATCTCATCTAAAGCATCTTTAGTATGAGTAGTTCCCGTGTGTAGTAATATTATAGAACCGCATTTTAAATTCTTATGTTTAAGAACTTTGTCTATTAATTCCTGTCTTCCGTAGTCTTTCCAATCTAAAGAGTCCACGTCCCATTGGATAACGTAGTAATTGCATTCATGAGCAGCATTTAACACATCATCATTATACTCTCCATAAGGTGCTCTGTATAAATCCATTTCCACATTAAGCAATTCTTTAACCTTCTTGTGGGCTGCCATTATGTCATCTTTAACCTCTTCTTTTTTCATCTTCGTAACATGGGGATGACGGTCAGAGTGGTTTGCTATATCATGTCCCTTTTCATGAATTAGTTTTACTTCATCAGGAAACTGTTCTACCCAATCTCCTACAATAAAAAAGGTGGCTTTAACTTTGTTGTCATCTAGTATTTCTAAAATTTGCTCTAGGTCATCCGCTCCCCACGCCACATCAAAGGTTATTGAAGCTTTTTTCTCCTCCATATCTACCGAGTATATGGGCAGTTGCTTATCGGCTGCATGACAGACCACTATACCTAGTGACAGCGCTACTAGCATAATCATTAGTCGAATAAATTTCACTCACGTCCAACTCCTCACTTATTAATATGACACTATTTTTAGCAGTTTTCTTTAATTTATACATCAAATTTTTTTAGGCAAATATAAAAAAACGCCACTAATTTTGAATTCCGTCAAGGGTAAATTCAATATAATAGTAACGTTTTTTAATGGACTATGTTTAAGCTACAATGCGCTTATAACCTACGATTGGAGGCGTACCGGCCAAATACATGGTGTCTATTACAACCCCTCTACTTGAGGATGCATGAATAATTTTTTCATCTCCTATGTACATTCCTACATGCGAAACATTGCCATTAGAGCCATAAAATACCAGGTCGCCTACTTGCAAATTAGTTTTTGATACAGTTGTTCCGCTAGACCAATACTGTCCTGCTGCAGTACGGTTTATATCTATACCCATAGCGGCATACACTTGTGATGTAAATCCAGAGCAGTCAACTCCTACTCCTAGGCTAGTGCCGCCGTATGTATATGGTGTTCCAATAAATTGTTTTGCATAATCTACTATGTTGTTTGCTAAGGACATATTAGACGTTTCTATAATTTCTTCTATGAGTTCTTCTATATCTGCAATTTCATATGTAATACTTTCTTCTATTATATACTCAACAAATGATTCGTACATAATAGGAGTAGGTCTTTCGTTATCAACACTTTGAACTGTTCCTCCTGATATTAATATATTAGATTCATTACTATTTGGCTCTGTTGCAAATATCACATTTGGATTTAAACTAAGAGCAAAAGACATACAAATTGCATTTCTAACTGACTTATTCATTATACACCCTCACTTTGTTTTATAAATTTTATAATTTATTACAAATTTATTATAAGTTATTACGTGAGTAGAGTCAATGGTTTTTTAGCAAACTATGTAAATTTTTGCTATATAATATACAATATGCTGAAGTTAATTATAAAATTTTGTATAATATGCTTGTTTTGTCTTGTCTTTTTTTCAATAAATACCAAATAATCATAAAAATGTACAACTTAAAAATATTACATAATTATTAAATACACTGACAATTGTTAACTAATTTGTTTGCCGCAGCATAAAATAGTATTAGAATTGGGTTTTGATTGATAATTAATAAGTTATCGTGCTATAATAAGCTTTGAAACATTATTAGAAAAGGAGCGAATTTTATGTCTCTTTCAAGACAGCAAAAAATAAGGAATTTTAGTATTATAGCTCATATAGACCATGGGAAAAGCACTCTGGCGGATAGAATTATACAGATGACAGGTACGTTAACTGAGCGAGAGATGCAATCACAGGTTTTAGATAATATGGATTTAGAGCGCGAACGTGGGATTACAATTAAGTCACAAGCCGTAAGGTTGGTATATAAGGCTAAAGATGGAGAAGAATATGTTTTTAATTTAATAGATACGCCAGGACATGTGGATTTTAATTATGAGGTATCTCGCAGCTTGGCAGCATGTGAGGGCGCAATATTGATTGTAGATGCGGCGCAAGGGATTGAAGCACAGACTCTTGCTAATGTATATTTAGCGCTAGAACATGATTTAGAGGTAATGCCTGTAATTAATAAAATTGATTTACCAAGTGCAGACCCAGACCATGTTAAAACTCAGATTGAGGACGTAATAGGGTTAGAGGCACAAGATGCACCTCTTATCTCGGCTAAAAGCGGTTTAAATATTGAAGACGTTCTTGAGCAGGTTGTAAAGATAATACCTGCACCAACAGGAGATGAAACAGCACCGTTAAAAGCGTTGATATTTGATTCATTATTTGACCCTTATAAAGGAGTAATTGTATTTTGTAGGGTAAAAGAAGGTACGATTACAAAAGGAATGAAAATTAGAATGATGGCTACAAAAGCTGAGTTTGAAGTTGTGGAAGTGGGCAATTTCGGTGCTGGTGTATTTAGACCAACTGATAGTATACGAGCAGGAGAAGTTGGGTATGTTACTGCAAGTATAAAGAACGTAAAAGATACAAGCGTTGGGGACACTATCACAGATGCAAATAATCCGACTGACACACCACTACCGGGGTATAAGAAAGTAAATCCTATGGTGTACTGTGGACTTTATCCAGCAGACGGAGCTAAGTATGGTGATTTAAGGGATAGTTTAGAAAAGTTACAGTTAAATGATGCGGCGTTGGTATTTGAACCGGAAACGTCAATCGCTTTGGGATTTGGTTTTAGGTGTGGATTTTTAGGATTACTTCATATGGAAATTATCCAAGAGAGATTGGAACGAGAATATAATTTAGATTTGGTAACAACTGCGCCAAACGTTATATATAAAGTTCATAAAACTAATGGTGAGGTGTTGGAGCTATCTAATCCAGCAAATTTACCAGACCCGTCTAATATAAAATATATGGAAGAACCTATGGTTGAAGCCCAAATTATGGTACCGTCCACTTATGTTGGTGCAGTTATGGAGCTGTGTCAGGAAAGGCGCGGGGTTTATCATAGTATGGAGTATCTAGAGGAGACGCGAGCAGTGTTATCATATGATTTGCCTCTTAACGAAATTATTTATGATTTTTTCGATGCTTTAAAATCGAGGACTAAAGGTTATGCTTCTTTTGATTATGAATTAAAGGACTATGCAGAGTCGAAGTTAGTTAAGCTAGATATTTTGGTAAATAAGGAGATGGTTGATGCATTATCTCTAATTGTACATGAGAGTAATTCTGTGGTTAAGGGTAGAAAGATTGTGGAGAAATTAAAGCAAGAGATACCTAAGCATTTGTTTGAAGTACCAATTCAGGCAGCAGTTGGGAATAAGGTTATTGCGCGAGAGACCATAAGTGCAATGAGAAAAGATGTATTGGCAAAATGTTACGGAGGGGATATTTCAAGAAAACGTAAATTATTAGAGAAGCAAAAAGAAGGTAAGAAACGAATGAGACAAGTTGGTAATGTGGAAGTGCCACAAGCTGCATTTATGAGTGTCTTGAAATTAGATGAATAGAGGGAGTTAGATGAGAATAGGATTATATGTACATGTTCCTTTTTGTAATGCAAAATGTTACTATTGCGATTTTTTGTCTTTTACTAACAAGGGGTTAGAGGAGCGATATGTACAAGGGTTACTAAGAGAGTTAACTTATTATAGTAAACTTATAGATGGAGTGCACACAATAGGAAGTGTATTTATAGGTGGAGGAACCCCTTCGGTTCTACCACCTTTTTTATTGCAGCAGATATGTAGGGGTATTGAGGAGCTGTTTAATCTTGAAGATGATATGGAATGGACGATAGAAGCAAATCCTGAATCACTTTCAAATCAGCAGTTAGACGTGATACACAACAGCAGAATAAATAGAGTTAGTTTAGGACTGCAATCTACTAATAATAAGTTGTTAAAAACATTAGGGAGAATACATTCATTTGAGGATTGGAAACAAAGTGTAGCAAAGTTGACGAATATAGGTATTAAGCATATAAATACAGATTTGATGTTTGACTTACCAGGGCAAACTTTAAGTGACTGGGAAAAAACTTTATTAACAATTATTCAATATCCAATTGACCATATATCGTGTTATGCATTAATATTAGAAGAGAATACTTTTTTTCATAAGTGTTACACTAAGGATGAAGATAATGAAGTAAAAATGTATAAAATGGCTAAAGATATATTATCAAGATATGATTATAGCCAATATGAGATTTCTAACTGGGCAAAGGCTGGATGTGAATGTGTTCATAATGTGTTGTATTGGCAGTTAGGAAGTTATATAGGGGCAGGACTAGGTGCATCAGGTTATCTATTTAATAGGCGTTATACAAACACTTCGGATATGAAGCAGTATTTAGCTGCATCGCATTTAACGGATTTAGATGTACCTTTATTAGATGTACCTTTAATAGAAGAAACTATTATGATAACTCCTAGAATGAGTCAAGAGGAATTTATGTTTTTAGGACTTAGAATGACTAATGGAGTAAGTAAAAAACAATTTTATCATATATTTAATACACAAATAGAAGATGTATTTAAACCCCAGATAGATAGATGGGTACAACAAAAAGCTTTAATTAATAAAGAAGATAGATTATACCTAACATCATATGGGGTAGACATATCAAACGTAGTGTTTTCAACATTTTTAGAGTGAATTAGGAGGCTTTATGGATTATTATCAATTAAGGTATTTAAAAAAATTATCAGAGATTTACCCCACTATAGCCGCGGCTTCTAGTGAAATAATCAATTTGCAAGCTATATTAAGTTTGCCAAAAGGAACAGAGCACTTTATTTCGGATGTTCATGGCGAGTATGAAGCGTTTATTCATGTGTTAAAAAATGGCTCAGGGTCGATTAAACTTAAAATTAACGAAATATTTGGATATACATTATCAAATGCGGAAAAACGTAACTTAGCTACTCTGATTTATTATCCTAAAGAAAAAATGAAGTTATTGTTAGAAGGCGTGCAAGATAGAGATGAATGGTTTAAGTTAACTTTATTTAAGCTAGTTGCAGTCTGTAAGACGGTAAGTAGTAAGTATACACGGTCAAAAATTAGAAAAGCATTACCAGATAAGTTTGCATATGTTATTGAAGAGCTGATTACTGAACGTATGGAAATTGATGATAAGGAAGTTTACTACAATTCAATAATAGATACAATTATAGAAACTAAACGCGCAGGAACGTTTGTAGTTGCTATTTGTGAAGTTATTCAAAGGCTAGTAATTGACCATTTGCATATAGTAGGGGACATTTACGATAGAGGACCTGGGCCACACCATATAATGGATAAGTTAGTAGATTATCATTCAGTGGATATACAGTGGGGCAACCATGATGTAGTTTGGATGGGAGCTGCAGCTGGGCAATGGGCTTGTATTGCAAATGTAATTCGTATATGTGCACGTTACGGCAATTTGGATATATTAAAAGAAGGGTATGGTATTAACTTGTTACCACTTGCAACTTATGCTATGTACCATTATAGCGAAGACCCTTGTAAGTGCTTTAAACTTAAGGAACTTACCGACAATGCGCGTGAAGATTTATTGAACTTGCAAATTCATAAAGCCATTTCGGTGTTGCAATTTAAGATTGAAGGATTATTAATACAAAAACGTCCTGAATTTGGATTAGAAGATAGAAATTTACTACACAAAATAAATTATGATAATAGCACTATAGAAATAGATGGCCAAATTTATACTATTAAGGATACATTTTTCCCAACTGTTGATAAAGCCGACCCTTATAAGCTAACAGAAGAAGAGCTGCAAGTTATGCATAGATTAGAGCAGGCTTTCCTTAATTCGGAGAAATTGCAGCGCCATATGAAATTGTTATTGTCTAACGGTGGATTATATAAAATTCATAATAACAACTTACTTTATCATGGGTGTGTACTATTGGATGAAGATGGTGAGTTTAGAAAAATTAAATGGGGAGATAGAGAATTTATAGGCAAAGATTGGTATGATTTTATCGATACGTATATCCGTAAAGGATTTTTCCAAATCGAAGGAGAAGAGAAGGAGTTAGGAAAAGATATGATGTGGTATATATGGCTACATCCTAACTCACCGTTGTTTGGTAAAAATAAGATGGCTACTTTTGAGAGGTACTTTGTTAAGGAAAGAGAGACTCATAAAGAGCATAAAAACCCATATTACGAATATTATGAGCAAGTTGAAATAATTGATAAGATTTTGGAAAACTTTGGCCTTCGTCCTGAGACTGCGCATATTATTAATGGGCATGTACCCGTAAAGGTTATAGAGGGTGAGAGTGCGATTAAGTGTAACGGTAAATTGCTAGTTATTGATGGAGGATTTTCTCGCGCATATCAAAAGGAAACTGGAATTGCAGGTTATACTCTAATTTATAATAGTCATGGGCTAATTTTAGCAGCACATAACCCTTTTACAACTAAGGAAAATGCTATAGCGGAGGGTTGCGATATTCATTATAATACTGTTACCGTAATGGAGAGTAGTAAACGCCAAATTGTAGGGGATACAGACGCAGGGCTTAGGTTAAAAGAAGATATTAAAGATTTAAAATTATTACTGGATGCGTATAGAAACGGTTTAATTATTGAACATTAACGATAGAGTGTTACCTACTTACTAGTGAAGTTAAAGGTAACACTTTTTTATTTTTGTAATGTATAGCGAGGGATAATATGGAATATAAAGATTATATAAAACAAGCTAAAAAAAAAGATAGGGTAGCACAGTTTAATTTAGGGTTGTGTTATAAAGATGGGCTAGGCGTTAAGCAGGACTATAATGAAGCTGCAGTGTGGTACGAAAAGGCGGCTAAACAAGGATATGCAAGAGCACAAAATAATTTAGGAGTTTGTTATTACAACGGCGAAGGTGTAAAAAAAGATTTGAGAGAAGCTGTTGATTGGTATAGACAGGCCGCACAGCAAGGGTTAGCTAATGCACAGTTTAATTTGGCAGAATGCTATTATAAAGGAGAAGGTGTTAAGTTAGACTATAATGAGGCAGTAAAGTGGTTTAAATATGCAGCAGAACAAGGTCATATAAAAGCGCAATACAATTTGGGTTTACATTATAAAGATAATGAAGAAGATAAAGATGAAGAAGAAGCGATAAAATGGTTTAAGTTAGCTGCGCAACAAGAACATGTAGAAGCGCAAAATAGTTTGGGAAGTTATTTTGTTAGCATACAAAATTATGATGATGCAAAGTATTGGTATAGTTGTGCGGCTAAGCTAGGGAATGCCGAGTCACAGTATGGTTTGGGTTTGTTATATTATTTTGGTCGAGGTGTGGAGCAAGATTATACAGAAGCTTTTCATTGGTATAAATGCGCAGCAGAGCAAGGAAATATGGATGCGCAGTTTTATGTAGGGAAATGTTATCAAGAAGGGGAAGGTGTTAAGCAAGATTATAACCAAGCTGTATTGTGGTTTAAGATGTCAGCAGATAAGGGGCAGTTTGGTTCGCAAAATAACTTGGGGGTTTGTTATCAATATGGCAGAGGGGTACAAAAGAGTAATATTGTAGCAGTAAAGTGGTATAAATTAGCGGCACAAAATGGTAGTGTTAGAGCATGTTATAATTTAGGTTTATGTTATGCATATGGAACGGGAGTTAAGAAAAATATTGACGAGGCTAAAAATTGGTATAGGCTAGCAGCAGAAAAAGGTGATGAAATGGCAAAAGCGGAGTTAGCATCACTAGGATAAATTTTAATTTAATATAAATATTTAAAAAATATCGGTTTACTTTAATTTCAAATTGGTAATAATAGTAATATAAGCATAAGGCTTATAAAGAAAAAATAACTTTAGCTTATTGCGTATAGAATTGCTGAATTTATTACACAATACAAATAAGAGAGTAGAAAAAAGCTCTCTTATAATTTAAAATAAAATTTTTAAAAAAACTTATTGACAAAAATAATTAAACATGATAGAGTATGATTTGTAGTTAGCACTCGCCTTTAATGAGTGCTAACAATTAAGAAAGTGAGGGTGGTAAAATGAATGACCGAAAAATTCGTATTCTTGAAGCTATTATCCAAGACTATATCCAAACAGGTTCGCCTGTTGGTTCTAGAACACTTTCTAAAAAGTATGATTTACAATTAAGCTCTGCGACTATCAGGAATGAAATGTCAGACTTAGAAGAGCTTGGACTTATCACTCAACCGCATACATCAGCTGGTAGAATACCTTCTGATAAAGGATACCGACTTTATGTGGATACTTTAATGGATAGGTCTGATTTAGCACCTGATTTAGATTTAATTATTGTAAAAATGTTACAAGATAAAATTAACAATATTGATTTATTGCTAGAAGAAACTGCACGACTAGTAGCTATGATGACAAACTATGCGACTATTGCTTCAACTCAAACGTTAACAGAAATCACAATAAAACGTGTTCAACTTATATATGTAGATTTAAAAAGTGTTGCTTGCGTTATTGTTACTGAAGCTAATGTTATTAAGCACCATATAATATTTCCCCCTACTGAAGTTGATGTTAACTTATGTTTAATGTTATCAGAGGTACTTAATGAGCATTTAGCAGGAATGACTTTAAAGGAGCTGCAAAAAACTGACGTTAGGCAGTTAGTTCCAGACCATGAGACGTTAGTTTTGCAAATAGTGTGTGCAATTATTAGTATATTACAAGAAGAAGATAGTTCTCAAGTGTTTACAAGGGGTACTACTAACATACTTGACTTTTATGATTTTAATGATTTACAAAAGGCGAGGGAATTGTTGGAACTGTTAGAACAAAAGCCATATCTTACAAAGCTTTTATCTAAAACTTCAGGTAACTCTGTAAATATTAGTATAGGTGAAGAGAATGCTTTGGAGCCTATGAAGGAGTGTAGCTTGGTTACAACTACTTATAAGTTGGGCGATTGTACCTTAGGAACCATTGGTATTATTGGTCCTAAGCGCATGAATTATGCCCAAGTGGTAACTTTACTTGAACATATTTCTTATCACATAACAAATATGTTAAGCGAGTAACGTCCAAAAAACTTAATTTTAGCAAGTTAATATTGAATTGAAAGGATGATATGATGGAAGACCAAATCCTCAACGAAGAAGAGAAAGATGTTGACGATGAAGTAGTTGAAGAAGAAACGATGCCAGCTGAAGAACCTGCTGGTAGTAAAGAGGCTGAGTATTTAGAGCGACTTCAGCGTTTGATGGCAGAGTTTGATAATTATAGAAAGCGTACTGAGAAAGAAAAGGCTACAACTTATGACCGCGCTGTTAGTTCTACAGTTACCGAGTTATTAAGTATTGTGGATAACTTTGAACGAGCTTTAAAGTTAGAGAGTTCAGATAAACCTTTTTATGAAGGTGTTACAATGATTTATAAGCAATTGTTAGCCGCAATTGAAAAAGTTGGGGTTACTACAATTGAAACTGTAAATCAAACTTTTGACCCAGCTTTTCATAATGCGATTTTCCACGTGGAAGATGATAGCGTTGGAGCTAATACTATAGTGGAAGAGATGCAAAAGGGATATATATATAAGGATAAAGTAATTCGTCATAGCTTAGTAAAGGTAGCTAATTAAGCTTTACTATTAACAAATAAATAGAAAACAATTGGAGGAATAATATAATGGGAAAAATAATTGGAATTGACTTAGGAACAACAAATTCATGTGTATCTGTTATGGAGGGTGGTAAACCTATCGTTATCGTTAATGTGGATGGCGGACGTACAACTCCTTCTATCGTAGGTTTTACTAAAGATGGTGAGCGTTTAGTTGGTGATACTGCAAAACGTCAAGCTATTACTAACCATGAGAGAACTATTGCTTCTATTAAGCGTCATATGGGTACTGACCATAAAGTTAATATTGATAGCAAAGGTTATACTCCACAAGAAATTTCCGCGATTATTTTACAAAAATTAAAAGCTGATGCTGAGAGCCATTTAGGTGAGAGTGTTACTGAAGCTGTAATTACTGTACCAGCGTATTTTACTGACTCTCAACGTCAAGCAACTAAAGATGCAGGTCGTATAGCTGGTTTAGATGTTAAGCGTATTATTAATGAGCCTACTGCTGCTGCATTAGCTTATGGGCTTGAAAATGAACAAGAGCAAAAGATTGTAGTTTATGACCTTGGTGGTGGTACTTTCGATGTTTCTATTATTGAAATTGGGGATGGTGTTATTGAGGTTTTAGCTACTAGCGGAGATAATCACTTAGGTGGAGATGACTTTGACCAAAGAATTATCAACTATTTAATAAGTGAATTTAAGAAAATGGAAGGGGAAGACCTTTCA
Source organism: Candidatus Parepulonipiscium sp. PG-Nuni2H_MBin01 (assembly GCA_001994995.1). Classification (GTDB taxonomy): domain Bacteria; phylum Bacillota; class Clostridia; order Lachnospirales; family Cellulosilyticaceae; genus Parepulonipiscium; species Parepulonipiscium primum. The sequence goes on from MDJM01000027.1 coordinate 98,469, forward strand.
GCGGATAAAATGGCTATGCAACGTGTTAAAGAAGCTGCTGAGCAAGCTAAGAAAGAACTTTCTTCTAAAACAACTGCTACTGTGCTAATTCCTTTTATTTGTGCATCAGGCAAAAACTTAGACATTACTATTACTCGTGCTAAATTTGATGAACTGACTGCTGATTTGGTGGAACGTACTCTAGGTCCAGTTAGAAATGCTCTTAAAGATGCTGATTTAGATGCTTCTGAAATTAGCAAAGTGTTATTAGTTGGAGGTTCTACTCGTATCCCAGCTGTTCAAGATGCGGTAAAACGTATTATAGGTAAAGAGCCATTTAAAGGAATTAACCCTGATGAGTGTGTTGCTATAGGTGCAGCTATTCAAGGTGGAAAACTTGCTGGAGATGCTGGCGCAGGAGATATTTTACTACTAGATGTTACTCCTCTTACTTTAGGTATCGAAACTTTAGGTGGTGTAGCTACTCCTCTTATCGAGAGAAATACTACTATTCCTACTAAGAAAAGCCAAGTGTTCTCTACTGCAGCAGATAACCAAACAGCGGTTGATATTCATGTTGTTCAAGGTGAGCGTTCTATGGCTAATGACAATAAAACTTTAGGTAACTTTAAGTTAGACGGTATAATGCCAGCGCGTCGTGGTACTCCTCAAATTGAAGTAACATTTAACATTGATGCAAATGGTATTGTTACAGTTTCAGCTAAAGATATGGGTACTGGTAAAGAGCAACATATTACGATTACTGCTAGCACTAACTTATCTGAAGATGAGATTAAAAGAGCGGTTGAAGAAGCAGAACAAAATGCAACTGCAGATAAACAACGTCGTGAAGCTGCAGATGTTAAAAACTCAGCAGATACTATGATATTCCAAACTGAGAAATTATTATCTGAAAACGAAGCTACTATTGATGCTGCGGATAAAGCTGATATTCAAGTTAAACTAGATGCATTAAAACAACTTAATGATAGTGTTGATTTAGCTACTTATGAAGAGTTCCAAATAGAGTCTCTTAAAGCTGCTAATGAGGAGCTGACTCAGTTGTTCTACTCAATATCTGAGAAAATGTATAGCCAAGCTGCTGCAAGCGGTGCAGATATGGGCGATATGGGTGGCGCTAGCGACGGTGGATATGATGACGGCGTAATAGATGCTGATTTTAAAGAAGAATAGAATTATTAGAAAAAGATAATTGCAGTTAAGTCAAAGAGGATTGCTCTTTGACTTTTCTGTGTAAAGCGTAAAAATAGCTATAGAAAGTGGTGAAGTATGGCAACGAAAAAAGATTATTATGACGTGCTAGGAGTAGGAAAAGGTGCATCTGAATCAGATTTAAAGAAGGCGTATAGGAAATTAGCAAAGCAGTACCATCCTGATACAAATCCAGATAATAAAGAAGCTGAAGCTAAATTTAAGGAAGCATCTGAAGCGTATGAGGTTTTAAGTGACGAAGATAAAAGAGCAGCATATGATAGATATGGGCATAGTGCCTTTGAACAGGGCGCTGGTGGTGCAGGAGCTGGCGGGTTCGGAGGTTTCGGTGGGTTTGAAGGCGCGTTTGACTTTGAAGATATTTTCGGTGATATTTTCGGTTCTGGTAGAAGGAGTCAAAGAAGAGGACCTAGACCAGGCGCGGATATTCAACAGAACATACAAGTGACGTTTGCAGAAGCGGCATTTGGTACGGAGAAAGAAATTCAAGTAGCTACTTCTGAGACATGTGTTACATGTAAAGGTACTAAGGCTAAGCCAGGTACTCATGCTGAAACATGTGCTAAGTGTAATGGGCAAGGGCAAGTTCGTGTTACTCAAAGGACTATTCTTGGCGCGATGCAAACTGTTCAAACATGCGATGTTTGTGGTGGTGAAGGTAAAGTAATAAAAGAGAAATGTACTACTTGTCGTGGTCAAGGTAGGATAAAAACTACTAAAAAAGTAACAGTTACAATCCCGGCTGGTATTGATAGCGGACAGACTTTGAGATTACAAGGCCAAGGTGAGTCAGGTGAAGTTGGTGCACCTGAAGGCGATTTATTGCTTACAATTCATATCAAGCCTCATGAGATATTCCGTCGTGAGGGGAATAATGTTCATATGCGTATGCCTATTAGTTTTAAACAAGCAGCATTAGGTGCTGAGTTATCTGTTCCGACTTTAGATGGTAATGTTAAGTTAACTATAAAAGAAGGAACACAAACTGGAACTACTTTTAGATTGCAAGGAAAAGGTATTCCAAATTTAAGAAATAGTAAGCAACGCGGTGACCAACTTGTTGAAGTGGTAGTTGAGGTGCCTAAAAACTTAACGCAGGCTCAGAAAGATTTGATTAATCAGTTCGATGCTAATATTACAGATAACAATCATCAACCTGAGCAAAAAAGTTTTTGGCAGAAAATTGAGCGTGCTTTTGGAAAAAAGGATTAATTCGGAGGTTGGCAGATGGACTATATCCAAATAATAATAGAAACAAAAACAGAAGCTGTTGAGGCTTTAAGTTATTATATAACCGAGCAGTTAGAAGGTGGTATAGAAATTTGCGACCCTAAAGATGTTATATCTCAGGATAGAACTCAAGTTTGGTATGATTTAATTGATGAGAATCTGTTAGACGTTGATATGGACGTTGTTACAGTAAAGGCTTATTTTGCTAAGGGTATTAATGTTGAGGAGTATGTCTCTAAGATAGAAAATCAGATTAGCCATATTAGCCAGTTCTTAGATGTAGGAACACGTAAGATTAGCGTAGTTGAAATTCCTAAAGAAAAGTGGATGGATGAGTGGAAAAAATATTATAATGTGTTTCGCATTGGCGAGCGTATTGTTATTAAGCCTAGTTGGATAGAGTATGAAACAAAAGATAATGATATTGTGATTGAGATGGACCCGGGGATGGCATTTGGGACCGGAACACATGAAACTACTGCTATGTGTGTAGAGTTAGTTGAAGAGAATTTAAAAGAAACCGTGCTTGATATTGGTACTGGCAGTGGCATATTAGGAATTGTTGCAGCAAAGCTTGGGGCTAGTAAAGTTATTGGTGTTGATATTGACCCTATGGCTGTTAAGGTGGCGAACGAAAATATTAAAATCAATAATGTAGATATGGTTGCTGTAGAAGGTGATTTACTTGACGTAGTGACTGATAAGTGTGAGCTGGTTGTATCAAATATTATTGCTGATATAATTATTTTGCTTGCGCCTAAAGTAAAAAGCGTAATTGCTAATGGTGGCATTTGGATTGCTTCAGGCATCATTAATACAAGGCGCGATGACGTGGTTGAAGCATTAATTCACAGTGGGTGGAATATAGTTAAGATAGTTGAACAAAATGAATGGTTAGCTATTGTTTGTTCGCGAGGTGATGCGGATGCCTAAATACTTTGTAGATAAAGCAGATATTTCCGCTGATACTATAATTATACGGGATGATAACTATAATCATATAAAAAATGTATTTAGGTTAACCGTAGGTGAGCAAATTACAGTTAATGATAAGCTGGGCAATGACTATCAATGCGTTATATCAAGTGTAGAGCAAAATATTATAACTGCAACTATATTTAAAACTTACGTCGCAACAACAGAACCAGTAACAAATGTGGTACTATTCCAGTCATTAATTAAAGGCGACAAGATGGAATATGTTATTCAAAAAGCTGTGGAGTTAGGCGCAGCGAAAGTAGTACCCATTGTTACAACTAGGTGTGTTGTTAAGTTAGAAGATGACAAGAAGACTAGAGCTAAAGTTGACAGGTGGAATAAGATTTCTGAAGCTGCCTCTAAACAAAGTGGCCGTGGGACCGTTATAGAAGTGCTTGCTCCTATGAAATATACTCAGGCTCTGGAGCTTGCTAAAAACGAGTTGGAAGTAAATTTAATACCTTATGAGAAGCAAGTAGGTAGCGGTATTAAATCAGTTCTGCAATCCATTAGTGCTAGGAATATTGGTATTTTTATTGGCCCTGAAGGTGGTTTTGAGGATAAGGAAGTTGAACTAGCACACAGTTATGGCCTAACTTCTGTTACTTTAGGGAAACGAATTTTAAAAAGTGAAACGGCAAGTATTGCGGTACTTGCAAGTTTAATGTATCAGATGGACGAGATGCAATGAGGGAATAGAAGCCCTCATTTTTTTTGTGCAAATAAAAAAGCTACCTTCTAATTTAGAAAATTTGGAAGGTAGCTTCAAAGTTTTTCTTAGTCTTCTATTTCTACAAAGTCATACTCAATTTCAAATTCATCAATAGTAGTTATTACTGTGTTTACTAGTTCTTCAGCTACTGCTTCTACTTCAGTTACAGCTTCTTCAACAACTTGTGCTAATAATTCTAAAGCTGATAATCCTGTACTTGCTACTGGCTCAGCTACTTCTTCAGTGTTTTCTTCTTCAACTTCGTCTTCTTCAACTGCAGCACAACAATCTTCCTCGCATTGTTCAATGTCTACGTCCAAACAGCACTCTTCTTCACACTCATCGTGCTCATGGTCATGATCGTGGTCATGGTCGTGATCGTGGTCATGGTCGTGATCGTGGTCATGATCGTCTGTTAAATCACTAGGGAATAAAATACGGTCGCCTGCACGAATAAAATCTACATTAGTAATGTTATTAAGTTGAGCTAATTCTACTGTAGAAATACCTTTTGATAATGCAAGCGTACTTAATGTATCGCCATATTGAACTAATGTACCTTGTGCTGGTGCATCAGGCTCTGGTAAGTCAAGTACATCACCTACATTAATATAATTCGCATCTTTAAGATTGTTAAGTTCAACTAATTTTTGATATGTAGTTCCATATTCCACTGCAATTTCACTTAAAGTGTCACCAGCTTGTACTGTATACTGGTCTGCTGCGTAAACGCTAAAGCTAGACATTAACATACCTGCTGCAAGAATTAAAGACCATTTTTGTTTTTTCATGTTATAGTTCCTCCAAGAATTTTAAATGTTATACTTTTCTATTTAAAGTATGTATTAAGTGTACATGACTTTTATTCACAAGTCAACTAGGTACTTAAAGTGCCATACTTCCCAAAAGATACCATTACAAAAAATTCCACAGCACAAATTAAAAAGGCTAATGCAAATCGCATTAGCCCCAACGTTTTTATAATTAATCAATCAGCAAGTAGCATCTTATTGACATTATGTAGAATGTATTCCCTATCGGTCGTTACATCGTAAAAACCTTTTCCACAATAAAGTCGCTGAATATCAATGGTGCGCATATCACTAAGCTGAAGTCTAGTTAACATTCCATTTTTAAAATCAGAAACCGCAATGTCTAGTTGGAACTCTGGGTCCGGTGGTAACGAATTGGACTTTACGGACGTAGTTGGAATAATAATAAACTTACTTTTAAAATATTTAAATACATAGCACCAGTGACCTCCATACAATTCTTTTGGAAAGCCTCTTGTTAAGTTAAAGTATGCAATTTGGTGTACCCTTGGTAATTTTTTAGGTCTATAAAAAGTTGTAGCCGCGTCACCTGTTTGTTTAGGTGTTAAGTGGTCATAAAAATACGATAATTGCCCCACGTGATACTCCAAGTCTGTTACAAACCCTTCCACATCAGGATAATTTTGTAGCTCTGTTAACGAATTTGTGATTTTACCCATTCTCTCATTTAATATATTAGCTTCCATTATTAAGCCTCCTCCTTGTTGATTACACTATTATTATATTGCCATAAAATAAATTAAGTTAGAAGAAAATTGCATATAAGTAAAGCTGGAGTTACAGCATAATAACGTACACTGTAACTCTTAGAATAATCTGCTTTTAAGCTATTACAAATCTTGCTCGACTCCCTTGCGCAGATGTGCTCACTTCTAATCTCGCTTCAACTCTACTTTTCAATTCTTCTACATGTGATATAACGCCTATTAATCTTCCCCCTATTTGTAGCTCTATTAAAGTATCAATGGCGCTATCTAGCGACTCAGGGTCTAACGTTCCAAACCCTTCATCTATAAACATTGTATCTAGTCTAATTCCTCCTGCACTCTCCTGAATAATGTCCGATAATCCAAGAGCCAATGCTAACGATGCTTTAAAGCTTTCTCCTCCCGATAAAGTTTTTGCATCCCGTGTTTTGTTTGTAAACTGGTCAAATACTTCAAAGTCTAAACCCTTTTGGCTATTACCTTTACCTACATCGGCTTTGCGTCTAAGCTCAAAGCGTCCAAATGTCATCTTAAATAATCTTTTATTAGATGCTATAATTATATCTTCAAAATAAGAGCCAAGAACAAAGTTTTCGTATGAGATACGGTATTTATTCCCCCCATTTGCTACCCTATCAATATCCCCAATAATTTCATACTCACTTTGCGCTTTTGTATATTCGGTTAAAGACTTTTGTAACTGATTTAAAATTCTAATCAAATGTTGCTTTTTACCACTTACTCCTTCTTTACTTTGCTGTGCAAATTGATTATCCATACTAAGACTCGTAATCTCTTGTTCTACTTTATCAATGTTCTGGTAGCTCAGTCCTTTCACTTGTTTTTCTAGTTCGTGCTGTCTTGCTGTTTTATTTTTAAAAATATCTAGCCTTAATTTTATATCCTCTATCTTATCAATATGCGGTATAGCTTGATTAAATTTCTCTCTAGATAAATCTTTACCCCCAAGCTTAGCTTCAAATAGTTGTTGTGCTTGATTAATTTTAATTTTATTTTCGTTTTGCTGCTTAATTAACTGTTCGTTTATGCCTTGCTTAGCGCCTAAGTTTTCCTTTAACTTCCTACATTCTCTATCCTGCTGTTCAAATAAAACCTTATCATTTTGAAGCTGATTTTTTATATGATTTATTTCGTGGTCTATATCAATTACAGATACAACCCCCTCTATTGTATCTTTTGAGATTAAACTTAGGTGAGTGGAAACTTTTGCTTCCTCCTCTATATAATTTGTAAGATTTTGCTGCATTTTCTCTTTTTCGTTAGATAATTGGTCAAATTCTTTTTCACAACTGAGTTTATTAGCATTCAGCTGGTTTCTGTGTTCAATTTGGCTATTAACCTGATTAATTTCAGAGTCGATACATGCAATATTATCTTTTAAATTTTTTCCGTGTTGTTTAATCTTCTCTTTTATATCGACATAAAATTGAGTTCCCAATACACTTATTGACAATTGGTTTAATTTTTCAGATATGGAATTCCTTGTAGCATTATTTGTTTCATGTAGCGCTACTAACTCACGATGCATATTTTCTATACGAGTTTGATTTAATGCCACGTTAGTTTTATAGTTTTCTAAATCTTCTTTAGTTGGAATATGCCCCGCAAATGAAATCGTTGCAGGCGCTGGATGGCTAGTAGAACCACACACCAAACATGGCTGTCCTTTCACGAGCGTTTTAGCCAGTATGCCAGCCTGTTCCTCTTTATAAATCGTATCTAAATGTTCATATTCGTGTTTTAATTTTTCATACTTCAAATTTTCTTTTTGGTAGTTACTGCTGTCAATGTCATGTTTAGCCGTATCCGCTTCATATTTTTCACAAGTGATGTAAATGTCTAGTAAACTCTTTCTAAGCTCTTTTTGTTTAGCAAGCTCATTTTCTTTATTTGCTTTTAGTTTGTCAATATCTCCTAACGATTCTAACGTTATATCAATTTCTTTTCGCAGCGCTATATTTGTATCTATTTTAGCAATAATTTTATTTAATAAAAATTCGCAGTTTTGCTTGTTACTAGTAATAAGACGTAGAGTATTTGTTAACTTCTCTTTTTGAGCTAAATTAGTTCTGGTATTTTCTAAGTTGCTTAATGTTTGCTTAAGCGTGTCATGACGCGCAACTCTATCTTGAGTTAGTGCAAATATTTCGGTCGCTTTAACTAATTGCTCTTTAATATCTTTTTGCTCACAATCATTAGCCAATAGATTAGCTGCTATAATACTCTCCTCTTGCACAAAAGCTTTAACATTAGCAAAGTAGGGCTTAATTTCTTTAACATTAGATAGCATAATAAGCTGGTCTTCTAAATTAGCATCTTCACTCTCACAATAAGCTTTATATTCAGCTTTTGATTTTTCATAGTCATTTAAAAGGTTATTATTAGTATGCATAACCCCTTTGTCTTCTAATAATTTATTTATTTTAATAGTTGTGTTGGAAATATCTCCATCTAACTGTTTAATTTTAGCATTATAATCCACAATTAACCCATTTACGTGCTCGATTAAAGCTTTATAATCACTAGAAGTACCAAAAGTAGTTGATTGGTCTAAATCTAATTGGCCTACAAGGTAGTTCATATGATTTTGGGCATTTTTATAGTTATCAGAAATAGTCTTTGCTTGATTTTTAAATCTTATTTGTATATCATTAAAAATGTGGGTACCAAAAATTTTCCTAAAAATCTCGGTCTTATCTTTAGTGGCAGACATTAGCAATTTTTTAAACTCGCCTTGTGGCAACATAACAATTTGTTTAAATTGCTCTTGAGTAACACCTAGTACATCTTCAATTTTTTGGTTTATTTCTTTAACTCCATTATAAATTTTATTCTCGCCTTCTATTGTCAACACACATTTGGTTTTCACTAGTTTACCAGCTCTTAGTTGTTGAGGGTATCTTGTAATCTTATATTTTTTACCCGCAAGCAAAAATTCAAATGACACAAAGGTGTCTATACTATCATCAGCAAAATCACTTCTAAAATTTTCAGCATTATCACGAAGTTCACCATTAGCTTTGCCATATAATGCTACACTAATAGCATCAAAAATAGTAGTTTTTCCAGCCCCCGTAGGCCCTGAAATAATAAAAATATTATTGTTTTTTAATTGTGTAAAATCTATAACTTCTACATTAGCATATGGGCCAAATGCAGACATCATTAATTTAAGTGGTTTCATTACAAATTCTCCTCTAACGCTTCTTCTATTATACTCTTAACATAGTCTTGTTTTTGCGTATTATAGTTACTATCAGAACATGTCTTATAGAAATCTTCAAATAGTTCAAATGGATTTTTTGATTTGTTTACAGCAGTAATATCTCCTAGCTCTGCTTCTAGCTTAGACTTTTTCACCAGTGATAATATATTAGGATAAACTTCTCTAAGTCTAGCTATAGGATTTAAAAGTTCACCTTCATTAGTAATAATGGCATGGATATAGTCTTGAGACATTTCTTTTCTACCTTGCGCTATTAAATCGTTTATCTCACCTTCAATTACTCTAAAATCTCGGTTAACTGGTAAATTATGATATTTTATAATTAACGTTTGCGTAATGTCAATTTCGGTAATAGATTTAATTTGCCTCGTTTCGGAGAATGAATATTTACATAAAGAACCTGAATAACGCACTCCTTCACGTCCTACTGATTGCCTCCCATGAAGATGTCCTAGTGCAACGTAGTCAAACCCATCAAAAATACGATAGTCCATAATGTCAGTGCCACCAATAGCTAACGGTTTTTCAGATGTACTAACCTGAATTCCTGCGCTTTCATAATCAGTTTTATCTGATAATTTAGATACATACCCATGTGCAATCATTACATTAACTACAGTAATATCCATCTGTTGCCTTATTAAATCTATAGTATAACGCATAGCATCTTCATGAGATTGTATATTTATCTGTGTATCTATAAGAGCTTTAATGCTATTAGGGTGTTTATACGGAACTAAATAAAAATGCACGTTACCAATTTCAACCTTATCAAATAACCGACTTTCATCACCCATTATATATAAGCCTTTATAGCGCAGAATATTGCTAGCAAAGTTAATACGGTCCCCACTATCATGGTTACCAGAAATAGTAATAACTTTAATATTATATTTAGTAATCAAAGTAGTTAATGTTTTATTTAGCAGTGCAACAGCCTCCACCGGCGGAATAGCTCTATCATATAAATCTCCCGCAATAATAAGAACGTCTGGCTCCTCGGTTTCTATTAATTTCATTAACCCTTCTAAAGCCACTTTTTGGTCCTCAATCATAGACACTCCATTAACTTTTTTTCCTATATGCCAATCACTTGAATGAAATATTTTCATAAGCAGTCCTCTTTCCATTAAATATCAATTTTTCTATACAAAAAAGGCCATAGAACTCATCTATGGCCTTAAAACTTAATATTACACTTTAATTAGAAAACTCTAATCTAGTTAATAAAAACTCTTCTTCGCTACCTTCTAGCGTTTCTCCGTTAATTAACTTAAGCACAATATTGCAAGGTTTACTACAGTGAGCAGCAACAGCAGTGGAATAATACTCATCAATATGGCGAATAGTAGTTTTAGCATCAACAAGAATTCCTTCACGGATTTCACACTTAGCATAACGTTGGTCACAAATCCAGCCAATAGCTAAAATACTACACGTTAATTCTTCATTACTTAAATTTGAAGTTTTAATAATATCAATGATACTCTTTACTACCCCTTCTAACGTACTTTTAGGAACCATTGTGGCACCCTCTTGACGAAGCGCTCGTCCAACAGCATAAACCGTAGATTGAATGTTAGTAGACTTCTGTCTTTCAATACCACTAATGCTCTTTTTAAATTCTCTAATAATCCAATCAACATTCATCTTAGCGTGAGAATAAGTATACAGACATGCATTTAAATACTTATGATTTTTACACAGTACTTCTAGCTTTTTTAAATCTGCTGGTTGACCACAAACACCGAGCGTAAAAATAGCTTGAATATTTGTATTAACCCTAATACCATAGTTAGGAATGCCATTAAGCTCAGCTCTAAGTTGGTTCATACATAGCCTAGAAAGTTTTACTTTCTCGTAATCATTCCAAACGTCACCAAGTTTTCTAGCAATGATAAACAATCTATGGTTAGCCTCTTCGTTAGGAACATCACTTAACGCTTCTAAAATGACAGGTTTGAAATCAGCCTTATTCCCTGCTGTGCAAATGGTGTTTACAAGTGTTGCAAGACGCTTATGAGTGTTAGAAGCTCGATTAGGTTTTCCTAAATTTTTACATAGTTGAATCATATTATTAATCTCTGCCTTAGGTTCTAATACACTACCTCTAGGCGGAATAAATCTAGTTTTAATGTGCCCGAATTTATTATTGTCGGGTGCAATTTCTACAATCCCCTCTTCCAGTCGGTCATTGCCAGCAAGCTCCGTGCTAGTCCACGCATTCATAGTAATCACCTTATTAGTGCCCATATGAATTTTAAAAGCTACAAAGGCTCCATAAGGATATTTTTGCTTAAAGACAATATTACCACTTGAAATAGTTCTATAGCTACCATCTAAATTGCGACTCTTAATTGGGATAGTAACCTTATTTTGACCTGGCTCAATCTGGAATCCAGTCATTACGCTAGACGTAAACGGCAATTCAGAACCAGTAGGAATAATCATTGAGACAGCACCATTTTTAGTACCTAGATATAAACTATCATTAAGAATACTTTTACCCCACTCAATACCCATAGGAGCTTGGTGAGACTTAGGTTTAGCAGCAGGTTCAATAGCGTTATAAGAAGCTATATCATCTACTTCAATACCCATTCTCATATCATCTTTTAATTCCTCATACTTATTTAAATAGTGATGATATACAGCTGCTCCTCTGGCCACGGACTGGTCTGGGTCAAGAGCAATAATAGGTTTAAGCCCAAAAAACTTAGTTAACCTATCAGTAATCATATAAAACTTAGACATCCCTCCATTAACAATAACTTCATCTACTTTAAAATTTTCATCATCTAGCTTATCCGCAGCTTTTTTAAGTACGTCTAAAATAGGATAAATAATATTTTTTGTGGCCGAAATTACTTCTATATTTTTGTAATCATTAAAAGTTAATTCATGCGCCATAAATATATTTAAAATATCTTCAAGTTCTTCTTTAGTAAAGCTATCATCATATGCGTAGCCTATGCCACCCATACTACCGCCTGTTCTAAAGCTATTACCCTCATCATCATCCTCATCATCATCCCAAGCGGAATCATTTTCGTAATCATCTCCACCTTTTTCACTTAATGTTATTTTAATATCTTCTGCATACTTCTTTAATGTAGGCATAATCTGTGCCTTATTTCTCTTTAACTCAGTCACTATATGCGGATGAGTTTGGTATTGCTTTAAATATCTATTATACATTTCCTTAGCAATTTCATCATCAAAATCATCACCACCTAATAGAGTGTACCTATTAGTAGCAATTTCATTAACCTTTAAAACTTCCTCTAAATTCTCACGCCTCTCAATTGAATGCATAGTAATATCTAACGTTCCGCCACCTAAATCAAATACCATAACGTTTTTCTTCTGACTTAAATCTAAAATATTAGAATGAATTTCTCCATTATGGATTTGATTAATTAAGTCATATATAACTGCATTAGGCTCTGAAAGTAAAACAGGCCTCTCACTGCCATCTGCATTTTTAATCTGCACCCCAGCTAACTCCGCTGCCTCCAAAGTCGCCTTACACATAGTAGAGTCAAAGTTGGCTGGTACAGTTATAACTGCATTAGTAATTGGCCTTCTATAAATTTTGGATACTTCTTTTAACATATGTTTTAAAATATTAGCAGAAATTTGCGCCGGAGTCTTATCTGGAATATCCTCAGCTAAGCCAGCAGCAAACGGTCTGCCCATCTGGGATTTAATAGACTTAGCGACCAAATGAGGTCGTAGAGCATATTGAATTTTAGCAAAATCTCCTACCAATGGGCGGTAATTATTTTCTTCTCTATAGTAAATACATGACGGTAAGGTATCCTTCCTAGCGGTGTTTAATTTTGCCTCCGCATTAACCGTATTGTACATATCAATCGCGCGCGGTATAGCAATAACCTTACTAACTGCGTCACCATTTGGGCGTACTGTTATTGTTGCGAGTACAGAGTTAGTTGTACCTAAGTCTATACCCACACATAAATTATCATTCATTCGTAATAACCTCCTTAACTGCTGGCCTTGATATCTGAATTTCTTTTGCTGTATATTTCCAGCCTGCTGAAACTACTTTGACGGTTTTTAAGTCATCGGAATTTATAAACGGTTCCCCATCATAATTACAAAATTCTATATCATTTAACGTCACTTTTTTAATTGCATCCACTTTCATAATAGGGTCAATCTGGCTGTCTTGAATAAACATAGTCAGCTTGTCTACCATTATAAGTAGTCCATTTAATTCAATTGGCAAAGAGTAGTTACTCTTGCGTAACGCTCTAACTTCTTTCCTTATTACTAATAACTCATCTAATAAATAACCATATTTTTCCGAATTTAATTTGCTAAAAAACTTAGTAAGCTCCTCTACCTTGCTTTCTTCTAGTTGTATTTCAAACTCATCCTGTAACTCCTCTAACATAATATTTGTAGTCTTTAACTCATGCTCTAGCCTAGAATTTTGCACCTCTAACTGCTTATTAAGCTTAAGCAACTCCTCATAAGGAATTTTTTTATCAGCATCTTTTTTAGCCGACTTATTTTTAGTTACTTTCGGCTGCAAAAATCCATGCACACTACAAATTATATCAGTCATATCATTAAAATACTTCTTAGCAAATGCCCCTCCTAAATTATAGACATGTTCTATATCATTATATACATCTATTTCTGGAAATTTTACGTAAATCATAATGAGCGCTAGCCTAAATGGATTGTACTTAGGATTAGTATCACCAACAGGTTTCTTTCTAAGTTTTTCAAACTTCTCAAAACTCTTCTTGTCCCCATTAATAGCACCTTCAAAACACGTTGCAATTTCACTAGCCCAATCTAAAATTTGTTTTCTAATTTTTGGATTACCAACTTGAGTTTGTTTTAAAATTTTAATGACCTCTTCACGGTCCATATTATACTTATAGCGCGAATTCATTTCATATGCGCATTTACTCGGTGAACTGTCTATATCTTCACATAAAATTGAAAAAAGTCTATTTTCAATATAATAATCGCCCTTTTCTCGTAATTTAGGAACCAACTTAGTCGTCATTCCTTCATGTATTTGACTTAAAATTTCTGCTACTTGCTTATCTTTAACATTTACCATTATATCCTCCAGTATTATAAAAATTCTAACTACAACCTATAAATTTCCTTTTCCTGTACAAAAGTAAACTGCGTCCTACATTCATCATACATAATCTCCTGCTCAATACTTAAATCACTGTGATTATATGGCTTAGCACAATGAACCATATAAATTTGCTTAGCATTGAGTTTTTTGATAAAGCTTTTCATATGCATAAAATCCTCATGAAGAGAAAAATCTACTTTAATATTCTCATAACCACTAAAATTGTAATATTCTTTTGAAGTTACATATATATGCGGTGTTTGGGGCAAACTGTTTTTGACTAAAAAATTGTTTGAAGTTAATATAGGAATTGATAATTTGCCGATTTTTTCGATTACCTCACTCAAAGACTTATCTATATAAATCGGTATTTTATCCCTATTATAAGTGTTTAGTATTTTTATTAATTCTATCCCTTTAGTTAATTGGGATACATAACATTTTACTCGTTTACCAAAAAATGTATGCTTATAAATTTCTTCAATCGTATTATATAGCCTATTATTAGTTTTAACATATGATGGATGTTTAGCGTGAAGACCGCACATTATTACTGTATCAATATTATAATTATCAAAAGTAAAACAGCCATCAGTTAAAGGACTACCCAACACAGAGTAATCACCTGTATATAAAATTTTACGCTTTTTATACTCA
>MDJM01000028.1 GCA_001994995.1 Candidatus Parepulonipiscium sp. PG-Nuni2H_MBin01
CGTTGTAGTTTAGTTAGCTTTAGGGGTTTCCAGCAATTCAAGTGATATTGGACGGTTTTTAAATCCGCCTCTACGTACACATTTCTATGTACGCTGACTATGATGGGTTACTTACTCATGACTAAAGTCACGAGTTTGCGTAACCTATTTAATCAAACTGATGGATAGGAATTGTAACTAGATTTCCATCACAGCACATAATAGAAACGGTACTATTAGTTGTACCTAAATCGATGCCACAGTATATAGCCATAATATAGCCCCCTTTACTTTTGTGTGATGTTATTAATATGAGTCATAAATACTTGTAAAGATTGATTTAATGTGGATAATTGACTAACTAACATCTGCTGAGTACTAGCTATGTTTTGTAACTGCTCACAATTTAAAGAAGACTGGTGCTCTAGATTATCAAGCCTGCTATCTAATTCATCTAACTTTATGCCAAGTTGCTCTATCTTAGATTTATAGTCATCAGCAGTTTTATCTGCAGTCTTATCAGCAGTTTTATCTGCAGTCTTATCAACCATTTCATCAGCCATCTTATCTACCATCTCATTACTTATATACGAAGTTGCATCTGCACTTAATATAGTGCCTAACGATTCTTCTATTACATACGTTAGCTCATCTTCAGTAGTTGCGTAACTTTCTGACTCATGCTTAGTCATTTTAGCTTTATTAATAGATTTTTTTATACTTTCTTTAATCGTAGGTTTACTTTCTTTAATAATAGAGTTATCAATATTTTCTTTACTTTCTTTGTTTTCTTTACTTTCTTTAATAACAGGTTTATCTTTCTTTTTACCGATTGCCATGTGGAATCTCTCCTTCATCAATTTTAATAATTTGCTCGAACTTCTTTTCATATAAACAATACATTAATTTACCATCTGGTGATAGCGTTAACTGAGTCCCTATAGTTCCTTTAGTGGAATGGTTTAAAGTTATATCACCAATATGAGTGCACTGAGTAATATCACTAGTATTGCCTTGGTAAATAGATAACTTATGACCCGTAGCATCAAACCATTCAATAGGACTAGTGAAATCATACTTAGTATTTTTATTAATAATAGAAACGAAACGACCATTTTTGCTTATGCCAATACTTTGACTTAGCCTAGAGATAATATTATATTTAGTGTTATTAGCCAACACATGAGAACAGTACACAGCTGCACCTTCGCCAACTAACTTGCCGCCATCTGCGTACTCAATTGGCTCGCGACCAAATAGATTAACTATAATATCTTTAATAAAACTAAGTTTACTAGAACCGCCAACTAAGACAATTTCATCAATATCGCTAAAACTTAAGCCTATATCCGAAACTACACAATCTAAAACTTGCTCAATATCGCATTTAAAGCTGTGACCAAGCGTAATAATAGAATTTAGCTCATCGCGAGAAAGTACTAGCTCTAAAATGTCGCCAGTGCTAAAGTATTCAAAAATATCAGCGTATTGCTCATAGCTTAAAGTAATTTTAGTTTCTTCAGCTAACTTGTGTAATGAATGTTTAAACTCCTCCCTTAAACTTTTATCCAGCTGGTCCACGTGGACATTTAATTTAGATGCAAAAAAGTTCTCTAAACATTCAGTAATATGACTGCCTCCGAGAGCTTTATTGCCATCAGTATTTAAAACTTCAATTTGGATAACATTACCATTATTATAACATGAAAATACAGTAACATCTAACGTTCCGCCACCAAAATCGAAAATCAATATATTTTTAGCTACATTAGTTAAAATAAGTTGATTTAACGAAATAAATCTAAGAGCAGCGGCAACTGGTTCTTCAATAAGGCCGATAACTGGGATGCCAGCATCGGTAGCAGCTTGTTTAATGCTTTGCCGTTGGTGATATAAAAAAGCATATGGAACGCTAAGAACAGCAGCACTAATACACTCATTGCCATGATTTTGTTCAACTTTAGTGCGAATTGCTCTAAAAATATCGGTAGCAATTTCTTGCGCTTTTAAATGGCGACCTATAGCCGGAATAAAAGTTTGCCAATTATCATCGCCCATATGAGATTTTACATGCCGAATAAGATTAAGCGGATTAGCACCTTCAATACGGCGAACTGCTGCAGGGCCGATTACATATTGTGAATTTGTATAATAAATTACATTACTAAAAACATTTGATTGGCCATAATCACCAAATTGTTCCTCATAAAGCTGTTGATTATCGTGTAAACTAACAATAAAATTAGTAGACGTGCCAAAATCAATGCCTAAATACATGTTGCACCTCCAGATTGATTGACTGAAATGCACTTAAGGTTTTTAGAGCAAATTTCGTTACCAGCTACGTCATAAAGTTTAGTTTCTAACTTATTTAAATAATACTCCTTATTAATTTCAAAAGTAATTTCAAGACATAGCTTGGTCATATCATCACACTCAGGCAAATTTTCAAAGCGGATGTTATCTAAAAAAGTAATGCCATCCTCAAAAGTGCGAGTAGCTAAACAACCACTCTCTCGCGCGAAAATATCAATATTTATAACTCTCTGATTAGCAGCAGTAGGGCGGTAACACTTAACCGCTTTAGCCGGCAACCGCTGACCAACTTTAATTAAAGCATCAAATGTGGCATCCCCAATTCTAACGCCAAAATCATGAATTACATTTTCTAAAATAACTTTTTGTATTTGACCATCCCCCCCGCGAATAGCAGCCCCATCAGCAACGACAGTAGCAAGACTTTGTGTAGTATGCGGAGATTTACCTAGCGCATTGGCAATACCTTGCTGTAAAACTGGAATACATGAACTGCCTCCAGCGAGCGCAACAATATCAATATCATCAACAAGCAAGTCTGCGTCGCGTAAAACTTTACGTACAATTTGAGTTGCTTTACCGTTAATAGCACGCAAAACTTCATCTTCTAGCTCTTGACGCGTAATATTGTAATTGATAGTTACAACGTTATTATCGCTAGCGTATACGCTAAAACAAACTTCTTGCTCATCAAATTCCGAAAGAGAAATCTTAAGCTTTTCAGCAGCATCATATAAAATACGTTGATTATGTTCAAATTTTTCGCTAGGTTCCAATAAAAACAAATTATAATCATCCTCAATCTTTTCGCATAAATACTGCACAATATCTAACGTAATATCCTCGCCACCAAGATTACTATCGCCACCAGTAGCAATAACTTCACATTGCTGACCTATATTAATAATAGAAACATCAAAAGTACCACCGCCAAAATCGTAAACTAATATATTTTTATCAACTTGGCTAGTTAGGCCATAGACAATGCTAGCCGCAATAGGCTCCTTAAGCATTATAACGTCATGGAAACCAGCATCAATAGCCGCTAATTTAGTAAGCTCCACTTGAGTAGTGTTAAAATTATCCGGAACAGTAACAACAGCTTTACGAAAATCAACGTTAAATTGCGTAGAACTATGTTCGCGTAAATAAGTTAAAAACATAGTGCTAGCTAATTTGCCCGTTAACTGCAAAGGTTGACTATGGGGCGAATTTTGATAAATTATTTCTTTAAAACTTTGTGGATTATAAAGCATACGTTTAAAAAGTTTAATTCCGCTATGTGGATATTGATGCATTCGCCGTAGAGCCATATTACCATAGTAAATTTTATCTGCTGAATGAAAAAACATAGCGCTTGGGATAATTTCTTGATTATCAAACTTAACACGGCGTAACTGCCCGTTATTAAAATGCGATACAACCGAATTTGTAGTTCCTAAATCTATTCCTAAGTAATCCGACATAAAATTCCTCCTTTAGTATATCTAAGCTATTAAGCGGGGCTGCATATCTATTATATTTTATTATGCGTGTCTTTAAAATATGTGTATTTTTATCAAATTCTATCAATATAGCGAGTAAATAACAGCCTCTATGATAACATGCTATAATTTTCCACTAAAAAAACTAAAAAAAATTTAAAAAAGTACTTTACAAATGAAAATTATGATGATATACTGATATAGAAGTCGCAAGGAGAGGTGTCCGAGTGGTTTAAGGAGCTAGTCTTGAAAACTAGTGATCTCGCAAGGGACCGTGGGTTCGAATCCCACCTTCTCCGTTTACTTCTGACGTAAGGTTGTTATTTATAACAGCCTTTTTCGTCTGTCTAAAAATAAATAATGGAATAATGGTCTATATCAATGCTTTTATGGAAATAATGTTACATTGACTATACTACCATAATACGATACTATTAATACATAATTCATTTCCACTAAGAGAAAACCGTTGCGTAAAAGGCACTCTTGAAGAATTAGTAGAGTTTACTCTACTAATTGAGCCACAGTCAATCTGGCTTAAAGTAACAATCGTTTGAGGTAGGAGATATTGAAATATCGCTCTGACTACGTGTAGATTAGTTACAAGCTCGTCACTTCAGTGATGAGTAGTTGACTAATGCCAATTAGCTTGAATTTATATAATCGTCATATTTCAATATACAAGTTTACACGAGCACTCCAAAGGAAATAGATAAACTACCAAAACGGGAGGGGGAATTCTATGAAATTGGGAAAATATATTATAGGAATAGGTTTATTGATAGGTTGTGTAATCGCTTATTTTTTTATTCCACATGATATAAGAACTTATACAGATGTCTTCGGTATATTTTTTGTTGGCGCTATATTTTCAATTATTGCGCTTTACTTAGGTATATCAGTCTTAAACGATTTTGGACTGCTGAAAATTAAATCGCTAAGTGATAACCAAACTGATGAAATTAAAAAAATTACTCACGATATGGCTGTAGAAATGAAAAGTGATATTATCCAAGAAGTTCTTCAAGAGTTAAAAACTAAAAATGCTGATGTAGTAGGATAAACCTAATGCATCTTAACTAAAGAAGAGGGTGTCGCATAATGCAACACCCTTTTTATTTTTCTATAGAAAATTTCAGATAGCTAATAGGATACTTAGTAAGATACCTAATATCTAAATCGTAAACGTAATCAATTAACAATTCATATGCATACGAATCTAACGTCCCACTTTCATCTTTAGCATCAGACCGAGTTATAATAGAATTTATCTTATCAATCACAAATTCCGTATTACTAACACCAATCTCATATAAAGCATTGCTAATCATCTGCGATTGCTCCAAATCAAGAGGCTGCTTAAGCGCAGTATTAAATCCAACATAAACATTTACCTTAGCAACATTATCATCCACAATTTCTAAAACAACCTCAACATGACGCGACGCTTGCATCTGTACATAAATCATAAACGAATGCGCACCGCCAATCTCTTTTAAATAAAAAGTATCAGACTTAACGCGGTTATCAATCGATTTAAAAGGTTCTTCCACTACGTTATAATCTACAACTATGCTAACTGTATCCCTATTAGATGGATACTTCCACGAATCATACATATACGGCCATAGCTGTGCCGTGTAACTATTTTTTTGAACCGAAACACAACCATGATTAAAATCATATCGATTAAAACGCTCGTCTATATTTGCCATAACCATATGTGTCAGGCCAGCAAAATCAAGCTTGTTTTCCATTATCTCTATAACGTCTTTAATAATAACATTTTCATCAGAATTATTTGCTTTAAAATAGTCATCGAAATCTAAGAAGATTGTAAAAAATCCTTCTTCGTGTTGAATATAACTTACTTTTTCATATAATTCATCATACAATTCATTAAAATTTATCGCATTAGCTTTATTAAAACTAGACTGCTGATTTTCCACGCTAATGTGCGGCAATACTGCAAATCGCTTTGTCTGCGAATAACTACCTATACTTAGTGCAACAATAACTAATATGCTAGTTACTATAGAGCTAACTTGCGTCCTTATAATTAAAACTATAATTATATAGAAGACACTTAAATTTAATGTTCTAGCAATATGCATATAAAAAATTGATTGTATAGAGTCTATCTCATTAATTAGTTCGCCATTAGCATATAACATTCTATATTCACTAAGCCATGGATTAGTATTAGCCCAAACTATCCAAGCTCCCACATATAACAGGATATTTGATATTAAAATTATGCTAACTCCTACAACTAGTTTTGCTAACAAAATATCCGTTGTAGCGCTATTACTTTTTGCGCGTAAAAACTGCACATAAACCATCCATAGTATCAATCCTAACATAGCCCACCAACTAACTTGTGCTACTCTAACTACAATTTCTGCCATTGTAGCTGTGTATGAAAGGCTATTTTGTAAATACATATTATATAACTGGGTATCTGCATAATAATAAATACTGTAGCTAGCAAATATGCTACTTAAAATTATTATTGTCGCAACTAATGCAAGCTGCTTTATTTCGTGTTTAATTAAAATTGTAATACACCTCCTTATGTTCTTAATATTTGATTTGTGTTTGCTTTTTATTCTATTATTTATTTTGCTTTCTAATTTGACGGCCTGGAGCTAAAAGCCTCCCTTTTAGACGGATGGAGAGCATAATCAAATGGGTAGTGTTTTGTTGTGCAAAATTAAAAATATCAGTAGAACATGCACGACTAACTGAATAATATGTAATTATACTAAAAAGGAGGTGGACAAAGTGGGAAATCTATTAAAGCGAATATTTATAAACCAAAATGAGTCATCGCAGAAGATAAGATTGCAGTACGGTTACTTAGGCGCAGCAGTGGGAATAGTGGCAAATATAATTTTATTTGTGGTTAAGTTTATAATTGGAACGATAGCCGGCAGTATCGCTATTACAGCAGATGCCATAAACAACTTAACAGATGCTGCCTCATCTATTATCACTATAATTGGGTTTAAATTATCACAAAAGCCAGCCGATAAACAGCACCCGTATGGGCATGCGCGCATTGAAAATATAGCAGGATTAATCATTGCAATATTAATAGTTATGATAGGCGCACAGCTAATCAAGGATTCCTTAACAGATATATTTTCACCAAATCCAGTTGTTATAACAGTATTCGTTTATATAACACTTATCTTTTCTATTTTAATCAAACTATGGTTATATAAATTCAACTTATCTTTGGCTACACAGATAAATTCGCCAACATTAAAAGCAACCGCAAAAGATAGCTTAAATGATGTGTTAGTAACAGGTGGCATTTTAATATCCTTAATCATAACAACAGTAACTGGCATATCGCTTGATGGTTATATAGGAATGATTGTAGCTGTAGTAATTATTATAACAGGGCTTAACTTAATTAAAGAAACGTCGAGTCCATTATTAGGTGAGTCGCCGCCTGAGGAGTTGATACAACAAATAGAAGCTATGATTTTAGCTCACAAACAAATATTAGGTTATCATGAGTTAATGGTTCATACGTATGGGCAAACTCATATATTCGCATCGGTGCATGTGGAGCTTGATGCATCAATGACTATAGTTGAGGGGCATAATTTAATTGATGCGATAGAAAAGGAGCTTTTAGCGGAGCTTGGGATTAATATGGTAATCCATCTTGACCCTATAATATTAATATAGTACAAATTTGTTCTATTAAAATAAGCTAAATTTACTATACGCGAATCCAAACTGGTAATTATTCATAAATTATCAGTTTTTTTGTGTGGAATAATTTGGGTTTACATATTTTGTATCCAAATCTCAACATAGCTTAAATACTACATTAACTAAGTTAACTTAATCAATTTTTAAATTACATAGGAATATTACATAATATGCCATATATTAAAAATGCTGAATATATAAAATGTGCCGAATTGTTGTTGACTTATGTCAGGGTTAGGTATATAATTGTGAATACAAATAGCCACAGAGGGGGTAGCGGTATGAAAAAATATATTTACCTAATATTAGCGACGTTTGTATTAACAGGATGCTCATCATCAGCTTATGGCAAAGTAGAGAAAATTGTTGATGATGATAGGTTAAGTTCATTGGATGCAGTTACTACACAAGCTGTAGAGTATTATTTTGATATTGATATTGATGAAGATTTGGGATACACGTTAGAAGCTTTTGAAAGCTATATTCCATATAATGATGATTATATTTATCACTCTAATATTTTTCAGGCTGAGTTAGAAAACGTAGATTTTGTTGATGGAGACATTGCTGGCTATGGTGGTATATTTGACCCTGTAAGCCATGAGGTTATGGGTATGGTAATAAGCAGAGTAACTGATAAAGGAGAAACGATAGATTATACACAAGATGAGATTATACATATAGCACTTGATTTTTTAAAGGAAAAACAACTCATAGATAGTACACAGACTTTAACTTATGTAAATACAAATGAAAAAGCTAGCTCAGAGTATTTAACAGTAATTAATTTAGATTCAGCTACGCATAGATATGCTGTTGGAGTTAATTTACAATACGCAAAGGTAGTATATTTTGAATGTGCATTATTAGAATATTTATAAAGTTAAGGAGGGACGTTTTATGAAAAAGGCACCGCAATCACTACTTTTATCTATTTTCGTATGGGGTAGTGGTCAGTTTTTTATTGGAAAACAACGTATAAAAGGACTTTTATTTTTCTTAATGCAAGCAATAGTTGTAGGGGTAGAGTTAAGCACTGGTTACTGGGTTGAATTAATTTCAGCACAGCAGTTATCAGAATTTCAAATGAGGCTACATGGAGGGTTTTTTACCAAAGGTATTTGGGGACTTATTACATTAGGCGAAGTTCCTGGCGCAAAAGGCGGAGACCATTCTATGATGCTTATGATAACTGGGATTATTGCAGCTATGTTATTAATAATCATCGGCTTGATTTATGTTTGGAACTTAAAAGATGCTTATGCAACAGGCAAATTGATTGATGAAAAACAAACTTATATATCATCTAAAAACTATTTTAAAAGTTTATATGAAACAAAATTTGAATACATAGTACTTAGCCCAATAGTACTAGCTGTGTTGTTTATTTCTATAATGCCAATACTATTTTCAATACTAACAGCATTCACAAGTTACAGCGCAGGAAATCTGCCACCAGCAAAATTAGTAGATTGGGTAGGTTTTGAAAACTTTTTTAAATTATTCACTGTGCCAATTTGGTCTAGTACGTTTTTTGGAGTTTTACAATGGACGTTAATATGGACAGTAGCAGCAACGCTATCAACTTACTTTTTAGGAATGGTGCAAGCGTTAATTTTAAATAACCAATATGTAAAATGCAAATCTATGTTTAGAACAATTTTAATCTTACCTTGGGTAGTACCAAGCTTAATTTCATTATTAGTATTTAGAAACGTATTTAACGGACAATTTGGACCGCTAAACCAATTTTTATTAGAATCGGGACTTATAGCTTCGCGTATTCCATTTTTAACTGACCCAATGATGGCGAAAATTACTATTTTGCTAGTAAACCTATGGTTAGGCTTTCCATCTGCAATGCTTATGATTTCTGGTGTATTATCAAATATGGACCCTTCTATGTATGAAGCGGCTCAACTTGATGGTGCAACTAGCGCGCAAGAATTTAGATATATAACTTTACCATTACTACTAAAAGTTACAATGCCACTATTAGTTATGAGCTTTGCATTTAACTTTAACAACTTTGGTGCAGTGTTCTTCCTAACCGAAGGCGGACCAGCTAATCCAAACTATCAGTTTGCAGGGCATACTGACATTTTGATTTCATGGATATATAAACTGACTATGGATAATCAAATGTATAATATGGCTTCAG
Organism: Candidatus Parepulonipiscium sp. PG-Nuni2H_MBin01; assembly: GCA_001994995.1. Taxonomy (GTDB): domain Bacteria; phylum Bacillota; class Clostridia; order Lachnospirales; family Cellulosilyticaceae; genus Parepulonipiscium; species Parepulonipiscium primum. The sequence continues at coordinate 9,670 of MDJM01000028.1, forward strand.
TTATGAGTATACTTATCTTCATTGTAATAGGTTCCGTATCGTACTGGAACTTTAAAAACACAACATCATTTAAGGAGGTATAATCATGAAAACGGGTAAAGGTAAAAAAGTATTTTGGTCTGTTTTAACACATATAGAGCTTTTAATTATGTCTTGTATAGTTATAGTCCCAATATGTTGGATTGTTATGTCCTCATTTAACGCCAGCAGCGGACTTGCAAGTTCTTCTTTAATACCACAAACACTTACGCTAGATAATTACCGCAACTTATTTACGCAAACAAATTATTCAGAATGGTTTATGAACACATTACAAATAGCAATTGTTAATTCTATATTTTCTGTGTCAATTATAATGTTATCATCATGGATATTTTCCAGATTTAATTTTAGAGGGAAAAAATTCGGCTTAATGTCAATACTACTATTGTCAATGTTTCCATCATTTTTATCTATGACAGCCATTTATATTTTATTTATGACATTTGGATTATTAAACAAACCAATTGCGCTAGTATTGATTTACTCAATTGGTGCAATACCGTATAACACTTGGTTAGTGAAAGGATACCTTGATGGAGTGCCAAAAACGCTAGATGAAGCGGCGTACATTGATGGATGCACAAGATTTCAAACATTTTTTAAAATTACATTACCATTATCAATGCCGATTATAACTTACGTAGCAGTTACTCAGTTTATGACTCCTTGGATGGATTATATTTTACCAAACTTGCTATTGTCACAAGATGAGCATAGAACTTTAGCAGTAGGACTAAATGCTCTGATTTCAGGTAAAGAGAATACAAACTTTACAATGTTTGCAGCAGGCGCGGTTCTTATAGCAGTGCCAATCTCTATATTATTTATGGTATTCCAAAAGTACCTAGTGCAAGGGATTGCAGCAGGTGCTAATAAGGAATAGGAGAGTTTTAAAAATCGACTGCCTTTATTGTTATAAAAGGTGAAAGTTTTCGTTTGTTAAGTTAATAAATTCGCACAAAATGGAAGGATGGTATATTATGAAATTATATAAACAATTAATGGTGGCAGGTTTAGTTATAGCGGCAACTTCAGGTTGCTCACAAAAGGAACTACCTGTGACTGATACAACTCCAGCAGTAGTTAACAAAAATGAGGATGGAACATTAGTGCCTGAAGACGATGCAAAATTAGTACTGTGGATTGACAACAAAGGGTATGCAGAAGCGATTGTAGCAGGTTTTAATGAAATTTATCCAGATGTTGAAGTGCAGATTGTAGAAGTTATGGATACAGAAACGACGCAAAAAATAGAGCTTGAAGGACCGGCTGGTAATGGAGCTGATGTATTTACACTACCACATGACCAATTTGCAAAATCTTATAATTCCGGCATATTGCTACCTTTAGATGAAGATATAGCACAAGGATTAGAGCAGACAATTATGCCAAACGCTCTTAGCATTGTGCAAACAGACACTGGTACTTATGGCGTGCCAATTATTACAGAAGCTTTGGCGATATTTTATAATAAAGACTTAGTGGAAGAACCGGCTACATCGTTTGAAGAAATTTTTGAATTTGCAGAAACGTTTAATGACCCGCTTAATAACCAGTTTGCGTTTGCAATGAACGTGGCTAACGCTTATAACGCATATGCATTTTTAACTCCATACGGATTTGAGCTATTTGGACCTGATGGTACAGATGTTGATAATCCAGGATTTGATACGGATGCATTTGAACAAGGATTAGAGTTTATTGCAGAATTAAATACAATTTTACCAGTAAAATCGCTAGATCTTGCAGGAGAATTTATTGGCGAGCAATTTAAAGCTGGTAAAATAGCTTACGTGTTGGATGGTCCATGGCAACTTGAAACTTATAAACAAGCGGGATTAAATTTAGGCGTTATGACGATACCAACAATTGATGGAAATGTACCAACTCCATTTGCAGGCGTAAAAAATGTTCATGTATCTGCATATACAGATTATCCAAACGCTTCAATGTTACTAGCACAATATATGGGTTCTGAAGAAGCGGCTAACATTTTATATGAAACAGTATATAAGCTACCAGCATTGGCAGATGCTAGCGTAGTAGATGGATTGGCTGAAGATGAGTTGTTATCAGTATTTTTAGAACAATTTGAGACAGCGTTTCCTATGCCAAGTGTAAATAGAATTTCGTATTATTGGTCTATTGGAGAAAAGGCGATTTCATTAGTATTTGATGGGCAAGTTACTCCAGCGGAAGCAAGAGCTGCTGCTGTTACTGAATGGAATTCGTTAGTAGCTAGTGAATAAATTAAAAAAGCTGAGGCATAACGCGCCCCAGCTTTTTTTTACCAAAAAAATTTCTCTGCTAACTCATCGCTAAAATAAATCATCTCCTGCTGTTCATCTAAAGGTAGACCAGTCGAATACGATAGATTAGGTATATGAGAAAGCAGTTCCTCTAAAGTAATATAGTCGTTTAAATAATTATCAACAAACCGCAATAACAACGAACTTTTTTTAAGCGCGTTTTTAAGCAAATCTTCAAAGCTGTAAGTATTAACAATTCCGTTAACGGGATGTAACCAAACAGCTTTCTTTTCGTTTAAATAATCCACTCCATATTTAACACAATCATAATAAGAAAAAGTTCCCGTGAATTGATGCAAACCCTGAGGTAATATTGGCTTAAGCGATACACCAATCTGCCGCTTTATACCAAAGCTATCATGCGTCATGCGATAATAAATCTTATAGTCCGCAAACGACTCGCCAATAATAATATCGCCATGTTCAATCTGATAAGTTTTAAATAAGGCAAATTTATACATATTTAGTATAGTTTGGGGAATACTATCTACTTTCAATATATGTTTATGCACCTTAAAATTTTTTGGAATAATACCATAATGCTTTTGCAACAACAGCGAATCGATAGATAATTCTATATGCTGGTGCAACCCTTTATATTTAACGGTGTGAGCCAAACTTTTATCATATTTTCCGCCAATATAAAACACGTAAGGATGAGCGGTTGTATCTAATACAAAGTGACATATAAAACCGCTAATATAAGCAATAACAGCTTGCGAATCTTCGCATTTTGGGTCTAACATATTATAATATTCAAATAAAGCACCTATAAATTTTGCGGTGTTTTGATTATGCATTATTGTGGCTACGTAATTATAATTTTCTTTGTTTAATAACCTATGATAATACATTGGGTCAGGACCACAGAGGCCCATATAATATAAGCTACGATAGTTTTTGATTACTTTATATACACTTAAAGGTTTTATAGCGTTTAAACTATCTAAGCCAAAAAAATAATGAGTCATTATTTCTGGCATTTTATCATCTCCAATCACAAAATAATTAGGTACATAAATGAATTATGTACCTACTAAGGTTTAGTTAATCGATTGTGGTGATGAGTCTGGTTGTGTTTCTGTAGCTGATACTGCATTGATTCTGGCATTATAGTAAAACAGTATCCCCATTATAATAAAAATTGCTACAACAAATCTTACATCGCTCATTACAAATCCGATAGCGGACAAACCGAAAATTCCGCTTACGCCATATAAAGTTACTACAGCATGTTTGTGGCTATAACCCTTGTCAACCAATCTGTGGTGTAAATGCCCTCTGTCTGGTGACATAATAGGTTTGCCGGATAGGATTCTGCGTATTATTGCAAACGTTGTATCAAATATCGGTAGCCCTAGTATTAATACAGCTATGCATACCGTTCCTAATGTGTAACTTTTAAGTAGTCCTAAAATTGATGTCACAGATAACATATACCCTAAAAACGTGGAGCCTGTATCTCCCATAAATATCGATGCTGGGTTAAAGTTGTATGGCAGAAATCCAAAGCACGAACCAGCTAAGCTAGCTGTTAAAAATACTGCTGTTGGATGGCCACTATGAATTGATAATATCATAAGACAAATTGCCGCTATGGATGATACTCCTGCTGCAAGTCCATCTAAGCCGTCAATTAGATTAACAGCATTTGTAATTCCTACAATCCATACTACTGTAAACGGAATAGAGAGCCAATTTAGGTTAAAGTGTGGCAAAAATGGTACTGATAAAAACTCGATTGTAATTCCACAACGCACAGCCACCAACGCCGCTATTAGTTGTATAGTTAATTTCAGTTTAGAACTTAACTCAAACTTATCATCAAATATACCTAATATACAAATCATCATTCCGCCTATTGCAATTCCAGTTATTTGCATAGCTTCTAATGATTCAACTTTGTGTGATAGAAGTATTAATGTAACCATAAAACCTGATACTATAGCAATCCCGCCCATCCTCGGAATTGGTTTAGTATGCATATCTCTCTTTCTGGGTTGAGCCACAGCGCCAAATTTGAACGCTATTTTTTTCGCTAACGGTGTTGTAGCCCAAGATACCACAAACGCCATTAAAAATGAGGCTATATACAAGCCAATTGAATTCATCTTTTTCATCTCCTTATTATGTAGGATTAGGTTTTGTCCTTAATGTTAATATGTGCAAAATAATTCAATTTATGCTATTACCAAACTTTTCAAATATAATCCCAGACTCTGTTAAAAGCTCTAGGGCTAAATCATCTGGATAACTTCCTTGGTAAATGATTTTCGCAATCCCCGAATTTATTATCAATTTTGCGCATAAGCTACATGGCTGTGCTGTTACATAGATGGTTGCACCTTGCATACTTATTCCATATTTTGCCGATTGGGCAATGGCGTTTTGCTCTGCATGAAGAGCTCTGCATAACTCATGTCTCTCTCCCGAAGGTATGTTTAGTTTAGTGCGCAAACACCCAATGTCGCTACAATGTGAACATGCATTTGGCGCACCATTATAACCGGTTGACAAAATTCTCTTATCCTTGACTACTACTGCCCCTACTTGTCTTCTTGTACATGTTGAGCGAGTTTTTACTAAGTTTGCTATATCTATAAAATATTGGTCCCAGGTAGGTCTCATATTATTTCTCCTAATTTATTTCTCTCAATTTATTTTTCCCAATTTATTTTTTACAATTTAAAGAGAGGTTTCCCTCCCTTTAATAATATTATTTTGTTCCAAATAGTCTATCGCCAGCATCACCTAAGCCTGGCACAATATAACCATGCTCATCTAAACTTTCATCCACGGCACATACATATATGTTAACGTCTGGGTGAGCTGATTTTAACCTTTCCACACCTTCAGGCGCTGCTATGATACATAAAAAGCTTATGTTCTTCCCACCATTGTCTTTTAAAAATTGGATTGCTGCAATTGCCGAGCCGCCTGTTGCTAGCATTGGGTCAAGCACATATAAGTCGCGCTCCGAAACTTCAGTTGGCAATTTACAATAGTATTCAACCGGTTGCAGCGTTTCCGGGTCACGATATAAACCAATGTGCCCAACTTTTGCTGTTGGCACTAGTTCTAACATCCCATCTACCATGCCTATCCCAGCTCGCAAAATAGGAATAAGGCTTAAGTTTTTCCCTGCTATATGCTTGCCTGTAGTTGTAGCTACTGGCGTAGTTACTTCATAATCAACTAACGTAAGCGTACGTGTAGCCTCAAAACACATAAGCAACGAAAGCTCTTTTACTAATTCTCTAAATTCCTTAGAGCCAGTATTTTGATTACGTAAACGTGATACTTTATCTTGAATTAGTGGGTGTTGCATAATAAAAACTTTATCCATTTTAAATCCTCCTAGTATTTGTATAAAAGATAGATACCTTAGCTTTCTATAAGAGAAATACGGTGCATATGACGCTTATCATTTGAAAACTCAGTTGACAAAAATTCATCCACTATTTGCAAAGCTAAGCCGCTACCAATCACACGCGCCCCTAATGCTAACATATTAGCATCATTATGCTCTCTCGTTGCACGCGCTGAAAAACAGTCATGACACAGAGCACATCTAATGCCTTTTACTTTATTAGCCGCAATAGATATACCAATGCCTGTGCCACAAATAACGATGCCTTTTTCGCATTCACCCGAAACAATAGCATTTGCCACCAATCTAGCATACTCAGGATAGTCAACCGAACTTTCATCGTAACAGCCAAAATCTTTAACAGCAATATTATTAGCTTCTAAATGCGCTACAATCTGCTGTTTTAAACCAAACCCTCCATGGTCACTACCAATTCCAATCATATTTTACCCTCCCGCAAAAATAATATTATTGCCACAAGCTTTAATTAGTCTATTCATTATAGCTTCACCAATATCTACTTGTGGCAGATATATAGTATAAACACTTTCTAAGCCTAGGTCATCAACTTCTCTAAGCTTTTCAAATAGCACACTAGCAATTTGCGCTAAATCATTTTCGCTACCTAATGATATATAAGGAATATTAATAAACTGCTCTTTATATTCCTGTGGTAACAAAACGCCTGCTGTAGGGTTTGCTTTTACTAAATTGCTAATAGTTTTGATAGCATTATCGCCGGTTACTATAATAACTTTTGCA
>MDJM01000029.1 GCA_001994995.1 Candidatus Parepulonipiscium sp. PG-Nuni2H_MBin01
GGGTCGGGACGACCCGTAGAGCTCGGTAAACATATCTAGCTAGTAAAAGTAGATACTTCCCAAGAAGCCCACACTTCTATAAGTGGGGGTAGTTCACAACTATATAAATAAAAATGAGAGGGGACTTCGGTCTCCTTTTTTTTGTGCAACCTTAGAATTACCAAGCGTTTAGGGCTATATGAAAAAATAATATAAAATATTTCTAAGAATATGTTTATAACTGTGAATAACTGGTTATAATCTAGCTAATCAGAGTAATAACGACTCGAAAAAATAATTTTAATATAAGAATCCAATAATAAAAACTAATACCGTAGAAAGGAAGATTGTTATGCATTATAGACGTACTAATAATACTGCTGCTGCCAGAAACATAATCATTGTTGGTGTAGTATTTAACCTAATAATGGCGCTTGGTAACTATTTATATAATAAGGAAATTACAGAGAATTTAACTAGTGCACTGCTAAAGTTTGAGGAAAAGATTGAAGAGCAAATTCATACTCAAAACCTAGGCATTATGCAAACGTTAGAAGTATTAATAGACCCTGAAATTTTAGAATCGATGATGCTTTATCCAAGCTCTTCTATTAAAGGGTTGTATATACCTACGCATAAACTTAAAGATATTGATGACTACATTGCTTTAGCAAATGCCTCAGAAATCAATACCTTTGTTTTAGATGTAAAAAATGATAGTGGATACCTTACTTTTGAAACGGACAATCCATTGCTTGTTGAATTCGCTACAACAAGCTCTTACTTAGATGAAGTATTAGAAGTAATGAAAGAAAATGAAATTTATCCAATAGCACGATTAGTTACGTTTAAAGATAATGCATTGGCAGAAACTTACCCTAGCAGAATGGTACAAGACCATGATGGCAATATATATGTAAATGCTAGCGGTGAAACGTGGCTTAATCCGTATGATACAAAAAATTGGGATTATATATTAGAGATATGTAAGGAGGTTATTGAGTTAGGATTTAAAGAAATACAGTTTGACTATATTCGTTTTCATGAATCTATGAATGATGAGCGCGTAGACTTGCCAGACCATAAGACTAAAGTGGAAATTATTAATGAATTTGTAGACTTTATAACTGAGCAGCTACAACCGTATAATGTAGTTATATCAGCATCTGTATTTGGCTCTATAATCACAAGTAATGTGGATGCGGAAATAGTAGGGCAAAATTATGCTGATTTAGTTACAAAGCTTGATGCTATATATCCTATGGTATATCCTTCTCACTACGGTGAAGGCTGGTATAATCAAGATTATCCTGACTTAGCACCATATGAGATTATATCAGGCGCTATGAATGACTCAAATAAAATAATAGAACAGTTAGACGAACCTCATGCAATTGTTATGCCTTGGTTGCAAGACTTTACGGCTACTTGGCTTGTAAACCATCAGCCTTATGAGGCAGAGCAAATTCGCCAGCAGATTGATGCTGTTTATGATGCACAACTTAGCGGTTGGATATTGTGGAATAGTGCTGCTAATTATACTATAGAAGCTTTGCTTAATGATGATGAGGCAACGGAAAATCAGTCATAAGATTGTAATAAGATTATAAAATAAAGCTAATTGCAAATAGCTTTGTTTACAATGCAAAAAAAAGCTACTTCTTTATTTAGTCTAATAATAGTCCAAATAGTCAAAGTAGCTTTGTGAAAAATTAATTAAATACTCGTTCTAAACGTTCTTTAGCAACTTTACTTCCCATATCAGCAGCGCGCTCCAGCCATTGCACAGCTTTAACATAGCTTTGTTCAGTGCCAAAACCTTTAGCATAACAACTAACAAGCTCCAGCATAGCAAGCTCAAATCCTTGGTTAGCTGCTAATGTAAAGTACTTAACAGCTTCTTCGGCGCATTGCTCAACACCTTGGCCATTTTGATAACAATATCCCAAGTAACACTGCGCTGCAACCTCACCTTGATTGGCTGCCTTAGAATACCAAAAAACAGCCCATTCATAATTTAGCTCTACCATAGCATAGTGAAAACCTAGGTCAAACTGCGCCTCTAAGTCATCTTGTTCTGCTGCCATAGTAAGCCACTTCTTAGCTTTAGTATTATCTTGCGCTATGCCATCACCAGTTGAATACCATTCACCCAACTGCTTTTGTGCTGCCAAATGTCCCCATTCACCAGCTTCTTCCAACCAAAGAATTGCTAATTCATCACTTTGGCCTTCCCATGTACCGAATTTATAACAAAGTCCTAGATTATACTGAGCGGAAATAGAACCGTTGATAGCAGCTAACTGATAATATTCAATAGCTGCAACGTAATTTTGGTCTGTTCCATAACCATATTGAAAACAATGTGCTAATTTATTTTGTGCCTCCATATGACCACCATCAGCGGCTTGTTTATACCACATAATAGCAATCTCAAGACTTCTTTCTACTCCATCTCCATTAGCATAACTAGTAGCTAATGCGAAATGCGAAGCCGCCTCCTCCGGCGTAATTGCATATTCTTCCATCTATAAATCCCCCTTTATAACAAAAGCTCTTTAAATAATACAATCTCTTTATACGTTTGAATACGTTGTGTTACACAACAATTGCTTTTAACTCAGCTGCAAATGAAGGTTCTTCAAAATTGTTAGCATGAATAACCAGATTTTCTAACGCTCTAGTAATCCCTACATAAAATAGCTTCCTATCTAAAAGCTCTTGCTCGCTATCACTAGTGAACTGGTCAGTATCAACTAAAATTACAGTTTTAACTTCTAATCCTTTAGATGATTGATAAGTTGAAAACTTAATGTGATTAGTAAGCTGGTTATGGTCAGCGTCAGTAACAAACGCACAACTTAACTGCTGTGGTAACGAACTAATTATATCCTCACAAGTTTCTTGGGTTTTACATAAAACTAAAATCTCATCCAGCTCTGTTCCTTCATCAACTAAAGCTTGAATTTTATCACACACCCCATCATATCCACCTTCTAAATACTCTATATTATCACCTTCATTACACTCACCAAATTTTATATCGACATCTATGTCAGCTTTATAAAACTTATTAATCTCATATGATAAGCGCGGATGATTTTGCAAAAATTTAATTGCTAAAAAAGTATTTTGCTTACCTGTTCTATAACAAGTTTTTAAATACTTAATACGTCCTCTCATATCTAGCTCAAAGTCTGCAAACCAATGGTGATTAACAGGATTATAAATCCCTTGCAACGTATCTCCTGCTAAAAACAGATTAACGCCTACATGAGTAGTTCCAGAGCTATTAGTATATTCATAATCTTTACAAAGCTTTATTGCCAACCTAATCCAGTCAGTTTTAAAATCCTGATATTCATCAATTAATACCGCATCATACTTAGGCTCTGCTTTTTCCAGTGCCGCAGCTGGTAACTCATCGTCCCACCATTCGCGCGTCATGTCAACTTCATCTAAGTAATCAGCAGAAAAATTCGCTGTATCTAACGCCGTTTTATGGAACGTGTTTACAGAAATTCTATTCAAATTAACATTGTTTAAATAAGGGTTACTACGGTAATATTGAGCAATTATATTAAGTTTTTTGGCAATAATTAGTGCCATGGAATTGTTATAAGTTAAAATTTTAATGCGCCAATCTGGATTTTCCTTAATTAAGTGAATAGCACGCGCGATAAGAATAATAGTTTTTCCACTACCAGGCATACCAGTAACCAAATAATGGCCGTATGGCATACGACGTACAAAGTTTTCTTGCTCAGAATCTAAAGCTAAAGCGCCATAAACTCTTATTTCCGGTAATAAGGCTGTTTTTACCAATTCTAAATTGTCAATAGGCCCCTCTTCTTCATCAAACAATGTGCCTAGCGTTATCGCTCTATATTGCTCATTACTAAAACAACTGCGTAGCGGCTCCAGCTGTGGAAATTCTTCAAACTGTGCGTCTGTAATATTTATTAAAATTGTATGAGCAAAAATTTTACCTACTGCACCTATTTCGGATTCTAAAATACCTCTACATGTTGCTACAAATTGTTCCATTTCATGTAAAGGATTGTTTTCAATAATATCTTGTAATACTATTGTTGTCTCATCTACTGATTGAATATCTTCTGCTAGCCAATCCTTAGTTTCTACTATACATATACCTCGTTGATTATCTAATATTATAAAGTCTACAGACAAGTCTCCGATTTTAGGTTGCATATATATATAAGCTGTGGAGTTATCATCTTGATAAAGTGCTCTTAGCCTATTAATTACGCGCGTTTCGCCGTTGCTAAGACCACCGTTATTATTTTTAATAATAGTTACTGCCATTTTACTTACCTCCTAATCTTGGTTTATAGTATAATATCATTTTTTATGTTTTTTTTCAACTGTTTTAAGAAATTTATTAAATTCCATAAGGTATATTGTTTTTGTATATTGGTTATCTTTTTATTATCTTATTATTGAAAGGAGCGCTTTATTATGCTTGAGTCTTTTAATCCTATTATTAATTGTAATAGCAAAGTTTTAATTGTTGGCTCTATGCCTGGTGGTATGTCGTTAGAAATGCAACAATACTATGCCCATCCACAAAATCACTTTTGGAAAATACTTTTTAACTTATTTAATGAACCGTTGTGCTTAGATTATGACGCAAAAAAAGATTTACTATTTAGGCATAACGTTGCTTTATGGGATGTTATTAAGTGTTGCGAACGCGAGGGGAGTTTGGATTCTAAGATTAAAGATGAGGTTGTAAATGACTTTGACTGGCTGTTTAATACGTATCCTAATATTGATGCTGTGTTTTTTAATGGCCAGAAAGCATTTAACATTTTTAAAAAACAAATAGGTTTTAACTTCGCTAATGTAGAGTTTATAACTTTAGGCTCCACCAGCTCGGCTTACACTATTAAGTTTGATAAGAAGTTGGAGATGTGGAAAGCTATTTTAGATTTTTTGTAAAAAATAATAGACTGCCTCTATTTAAGAGACCAGTCTATTTTGACTAGCGATTATCTATGTTTTCAGGATACAAATCATGATTTAGCATTCTATATTGTACCATATTTTGGAACTTTTCATTATCCATACCATAGTTGCAGTACGGGTCAATGCTAATTCCACCACGTGGAGTAAATTTGCCCCAAACTTCAATGTACTTAGGTTGCATTACTTTAACTAAATCTTTCATTATAATATTCATGCAATCCTCATGGAAATCGCCATGATTTCTAAAGCTAAATAAATATAATTTTAATGATTTACTTTCTACCATTTTAAGCTGTGGAATATAGCTAATATAAATAGTTGCAAAATCCGGTTGCTTAGTCATAGGACAAAGGCTAGTAAACTCAGGGCAGTTAAACTTAACCCAGTAATCATTATTAGGATGCTTATTATCAAATACTTCCAAAATATCAGGATTATAATCAAAACTATAATCTGTACTAGAACCTAGCACTTTTAATTTATCATCTCGTTCGTTCGTTATCATAATTAATCCCTCCAGCCTATCTAAATTCTAAATATTTATTAAGCCCATTGGCGCGCAGTACACAAGCGGGGCACTGACCACAGCCATCTCCTTTAATTCCGTTATAGCATGTTAGCGTGTTATTTCTAATATAGTCTAGTTTGCCTAGTTCGTCTGCTAACTGCCAAGCTTGCTGTTTATCAATCCACATTAGCGGAGTATGAACTACAAACTCATAGTCCATAGCTAAATTTAAAGTAACATTTAAAGACTTAATAAAAATATCGCGGCAATCTGGATAACCACTAAAATCAGTTTGACAAACGCCGGTTATAATATTTTTAATATCATGTGTTTTAGCAAATATTGCTGCAAAGGTCAAAAATAACATATTTCTACCTTCAACAAATGTAGAAGGTAAACTATCGTTTGTGCCAGCGTTAATATCAATGTCATCACGGGTTAGTGCATTAGCGCTAAGTTGATTAATAAGCATCAAATCTAATACATGATGCTCCACATTTAAATCATTGGCTATGCTAGCAGCGCATTCTAATTCTGCTTTATGCTTTTGTCCATAGTCAAATGCAACCGTAATAACTTTATCGAACTGCTGAAGCGCCCAAAATAAACAAGTGGTAGAGTCTTGCCCTCCACTAAAAACTACAATGGCTTTTGTCATATATATCTTCCTTATTAATGTCTTGTTAGTAGATTTTATATTAATTTAATATTAATTTAATAATTTCATTATATAGGCTTATTATAACATTTTAACATACTATCGGACTAATATCAACCATATTTTTAAAAAAATTCATATAAATTATCAAAAATAAGTACTAAAATTAGTCATAAACAACAAAGTTTTTGGTAATTATTTCATTAGCAATAGTAATACTTCCTGTCGTAACATTTTATCATGTTCAAATGCGCCGCGTAAAGTAGTAGTTCTAGTGACCGTACCAATTTTATTAATACCTCTACTAGACATACAACTATGCTCCGCTTCAATCAATACCCCAACATCATCGCTGCCCGTAATCTTAGCCACTATACTGGCTATATCAGCGCCAATCCGCTCCTGCAACTGTAGCCTTTTACTAACCATATCTGCAATGCGCGCAAGCTTACTAAGTCCGATAACTTTATCCACTGGGCGATAAATTATAGAAATATTCATATTGTAGATAAGCGCCATATGATGCTCACAATAACTATAAGCCGGAATATCTCTTACAACTACTAAATCTCCATTATGTGGTTCACTAAACGTTTTATCAAACATATTAGCAATCTCATCATTTGTATATTTCATCCCCTCAAAAACTTCCTCATACATTTGCGCAACTCGTTTAGGGGTTTCTTTTAATCCTTCACGCTCAGGGTCATCACCTAATGCAATTATAATTTCCCTAATATGGTATTCAATTTTTTCTTTATCCATTAAAACTCCATCCAATCTAATTATCTAAACTCCTCGGCACTCTTTTGGCCAAATAAACTTATGCAGCTGCAATTGCAACCTTATATTTTGTATTGCTTGTTGTTTCATATAATCTACAATTACTTGCGGATTTATCTGCTCTTGCACCGGGCTTAGATGCACATTGCAACGGTAATTTAAATCATATTCACATATAAGCTCATACGCTTTTTCTAAATCTTGCGAACTTGCAATTACAAATTTATAAGTATCATTGGCTGTTACCGCCTTAAGATTAGCTATATCCATCTTATTAGTCATACCACTATCTGGCAACTTATAGTCAATTACATACCGAATGTTTGATGCAAACTTTTGTTTAAACGGCGCAATAAGTACAGAGCCGTTAGTTTCAATATTTACTATAAGATTATAATTATCAGATAACTTAGCTAATAGTACCTCTATATCCTCATGCAGCAGTGGCTCTCCACCCGTTAGCGTTATGTGGTTAATACCCGTGCTAATAATATAATCATAAATTTGCGATGCGGTTAAACTCTCACTTTCACCGTCCCATGAATAAGATGTGTCACACCAGCTACATCTTAAGTTACATCCTTCAAACCTTACAAATGTCGCAAGTTCACCAGCCATTGGCCCCTCGCCGTCTATTGATACAAATTTCTCCACTACTTTCATATTACTCTCACCCAATTATCTATTTATTGTCAACCTCTGTATATATACAACTATTTGTAGGCGTTTCATACAGTTCCACTTCATATACATTAATACCTTTTTGTTTTATCATATGATAAATAAATCTAGACATCTCTTCTGCCGTGGTGCGGTGCGGAAAATATAATATATCAAATCCACTTAAAACCTCCCCCACTTTTCGCCCGTCTTCATTATCTTCTATTATAAGTTTATGGTCAAAATAGTTTTCCACTTCTTTTAATATACTTTTTATATTGCTAAAGTCATCAACCATACCTCTTAACTGACCTTGCTCATGTAAAGTTTCGCTTGCAACTTTAACTACTAGCTTGTAGCGGTGTCCATGAATATTAGCGCATTTGCCGTTATATCCACTTAAATAATGCGCTAGGTCAAACTGAATTTCATTTTTTAAGATAAACATATCGCACCTCTTGTTATTGTATTTATGTAGTGTATCTAATTAACGAGTAAATATCAAGGTAGTTGTAATATTTTTATATTATTAAGGAAGAAACTGTTATCACTAGCTATAAATTTAAGAAAAAACTTGCACCATTTTTAAAAAAAGGCATAACTTGTATTATAGTTAGTTAAGAGGGTGAGTCATATGGATGATAAATTAACAATGCAACTACTAAAATGGTATCATGAATATAAGCAAGATGCTCCTGAAATGATGATTATCGTAGGGGATTATTTTAAAGAATTGCAAGAATATGACCAAGCTGTGGCCATATATATTGAGCTGTTAAACTTAGGCTGCGATAAGAGATTAGTGCTAATGGATAAGCTAGAGTTAATAAAAGATACTTCTTCTCCACATCAATCTCTAATATTTTATGATGAGTTAAGATACCCAGGGTTATGCGAGCTTAGTAAGAAATTTATGACTACTGCTGAATTTTTATATTTTGAAAATGTAGGTAAAGATATTGATTTTGCACCGATTATGTTGGAGTACTGCAAAGTGGTGGAATGTGAGTTACGGCAGTTTCTGATTAAGAAAAAGTATATTAGACCTGATGAATTTCGCTCTCTAGGACAAGTGAAAAATATGTTAGAACATAAAATTTATAATAAAGGATTTATTGAGGTGTTACAGATTATTGTAAAATATCGTAACTGCAGTGCGCATGAAAGTATAATAACGCAGAATAAAGTTGAAGAGATGAGAGAGATATTAATAGGGCCACAAGATTGGTTAAAGAAAATCCTGCATTTATAAACTGTCTTTGCAGTTTTTTTTTGTAAACTGCCATTAAAATTATGTCTACTTGACTTGTATATAAAAATAAACTATAATAATATCATTAGTAAAATTCTTAATGTTAGGATAAGTCCTAATAATTAAAAACAAGAAATTTTAAAGATAAAAATTTTAGGATAATAGTATTGGGATAAGCAGATTTGGAGCTAAAGAATTTTAAATAAAGGAGAGGGAATATGAATTTAAAGATAAATAGGCTATTAAGTAATGTAGAGTCGGTAAGACGATTATCAGATAATAATTTCGAATATATACTTAGAAAATACAAGGCCGATGTAGATGAAAATCAAAATACCACAAAAAGAGCGTACCAGGATATAAAGGCATTGAAATTTATTGAGTACTATCAGTTGCAAGAGGCCAGTGATTTTAAACATAAGGTTAAATTTTTAAAGGAAAATATGGTGCCTCCTATTGGCTCCGATAAAATTAATGGATTTGTTGTTGAGATAACTCAGTATAATCAGAAATTGCAGCTATTAAATGAGCAAGCAGAACAGATTAGATATAGTATTAGGTTAGAGTTGTCTGATAATTTGGGTTATAGTAATGCAAATAAGTTGGTAAGTAATTTAAGAAAGGTGACTACGCAGAAAAATGAGTTACTTAAGAGAGTTAATAGGCTAAGATATGAATCCAAAGAGCATGCGCTGTTTAATATTAGCTGTTATGAGTATGTGTTAGCGGTTATAACTCAAATAAAAATATTGGATGAGCAGAAGAATGTTAAAAACGTAAAAGAATTTATTCACAAATCATTTAGTGAAATTAGGCTAGATGTGGCAAATAAGTTTATGCCAGATGAGTACAACCATATTAAAAGTGCAGCTAGTCGATTTGCATTTGCGAGTGATTTGGAAGCTAAAAAACAGTTTGAGGATATTAAAGTCAACATCGCGGTGTTTAAAATAAAACTTAAGGAGGTGGAAAGTGCTTACCTGATGGAAAAGGAACTATGTCAGGAGAAGATTAAGTATATTGAAAATATGTTTTCATTAGGTAAGTTTTATAACCCAACAGATTATTTAAAGTTAGGAGAAAATGCGCCTAATATTTATTTAATTAAATTTTTGGAGACGTATTGTAAAAATGCATATGTTAATAAAATAGGATATAGTTTGGGTAAGCTTAAGAAGTTGGTTGTAACGGAACAATTTATAGCGGCTAATAAGGAGATTAGTTGGTTGACAAATTATATTGAAGAGGCAATTAGCTTTGCTAACTTTGAGCAGGAGCGAATAGCTAAAAATATCCGTTTGGCTATAGGCATTAGGGATGTTATGAGAGCGTTTGGATATGAGACTAGCACTATGACTATTGATGGGGATAGAAGTAATGGATATAATTTAGTTTGTGTTAAGGATGAGGACGTAGTTGAGTTTGTAAAAATTTATGTAGATAAAGATGATAATCCTGTTGTTGAAGTGATTGAGGATACGATAAATTTTAATACTTGGATAAGTATAGCGGATGCACTGATGGAACAACATATATTTGTGGAGGAGATTATTGAAGAGCAATAACACGAGGGAGTATAGCTATTTGGTTATACTCCTAGTGCGACTGGCATAAATATTAGTGTGTCAGCCAGTATATAGGAGGTATTGTTGTGAATATGAATTATGTTTATTACATACGTGATGCAACACAAGGAGATGTAGAAGCGCAGTTTAATTTGGGGGAGTGCTATCGCAAAGGTGAGTGTGTGGAACAAAATTATAGCGAGGCGGTGAGGTGGTTAACTAGTGCCGCACAGCAAGGGCATTTGCTAGCACAGTGTACGTTGGCAACGTTGTATTATAACGGAACTGGTGTTGAGCAAAATTATAAAAGAGCAGTAAAATGGTATGTTAAGGCAGCAGCTCAGCATTCATGTGAGGCTCAGTTTCAGCTTGGCAGATGCTACTATTATGGTGAAGGCGTGGAACAAGATTATGCGAATGCTGTGGCATGGTATAGGCTGGCAGTGGAACAGGGTGATGCTAGGGCGCAAAATAATTTGGGATTATGTTATTCACATGGTAAAGGTGTGCAAAAGAATTTTACTAAGGCAGTGAACTGGTATAAGCATGCAGCACAGCAGGGAAATGCTAAAGCGCAATATAATTTGGGATTATGCTATGAAAATGGTGAAGGTGTGAAGCAGAGTTATGCGCAGGCTAGGAATTGGTATAAGAAAGCAGCTAAGCAGGGATATGAACAAGCGAAAGTCCGTCTTAGTAAAATATAAGTATTTCCACGCATTAAAAAAGGAAGGTTACAGCCTTCCTTTTTTAATGCGCAATATTTAATCAGTAGTGTTGCTACAACAATGTTTTTTCACTACCAAAGTTACGTTTAAGAAGCATAAGTTGAGTAGAACAATCACCAACAGCATAATAAACTCGTTCACTCTCATCGCATGCTGCGTTAAAAATTGTATCAGCAACAGTAGATGGGGAGCTAAAAGAGTCAGTAAACTCTGGTGACATAACAGCTTTTTGAAACTCCTCCATAATGTCGGAGTATGGATTATCAGCTATCATAAGCCCTTGAGAGAAGTTTGCATTACCAAAGCTTGTGGCAGTGTAGCCTACTTCAACTACTTTTACTCGAACATTGTAAGGAGTAAGCTCATGTACTAGTGAAGCTGATAAGCCTTCTATAGCAAATCGGGATGAATTATATAACGACATTAAAGGAGAGTCTCCTTTAGATGAAATATTAATAATCACACCATTACTTTCCCTAATAAGAGGTAGGAAGGTACGAGTAACATTTAGTGTCCCAAATACATTTACATCAAACTCAGCTCTAATTTGTTCATCAGTAGAAAGTTCTAGAGGACCAATAAGAGCGTAGTTCGCATTGTTAATAAGAATATCTACTTTATCAATGCTATGCATAAGAGCTTCGATTGCACCTAAATTGGTGACATCAAGCTCCACTATTTTAACATTTTCCAGTTTAGCTATTTGCTCACCATTTGCCAAATCTTTCATAGCAGCAATAACGTTAAAACTTTCCGTGCCCCATTTTTCTTTGCTAAACTTTTCTACAATAGATTGACCAACTTCAGTACCTGCACCAGTTATAACAACAGTTTTCATATGAAAGCCTCCTTTTTAGATTCATAATATCATCTATATTATGCCCTTTAAGAGATAGATGATAAATGGAAAATGGAGTAAAAATCAATCACCAAGTAGTAGCCACTTAACGTCTACATTAAGAGAATCAGCAATGATAAGAAGTTCATAATCAGGAACTAGTCTATCGCCGCGTTCGATTTTAGATATGGCAGTTCTATCTAGAGTAAGACCGCGAGATTGTAGTCTAGAAGCTAGTTCTTCTTGAGTAACTTTTTGGATTTTACGACAATTCCTAAGACGTTCGCCAATGATATTTTTGTTTTTGTGCGGAATATTAATTTTCATTTAAATCACCCTTTCAAGTTAAAAGCCGTATTAGGTTAAAATTCATACTAAGGCTCTAATTAAAATAAATTAGTTACATTTATAAAATATGCGTATATAGGGTCATTATAGCACCATAATTAAAATAATTCCAGTTTTATTTTAAAAAAATTTCATTTTCTGATGATTTTTATATATTTAGTAGTACCATAGTTAAATCATATGTGGTATAATTATGACATATAATACGTTAGTATTATAATATGTAAGTATATACCAATAGAGGTAAATCTTACTAATTTATTTTTTAATTTATTTTATTTAATGGAGGAAAATATAATGATTAATTTTGAAACACACAATGAATTATCTTTAAAAATTACTTTAGAGTGCGAGGGCTTGAGCGTACATACCAAAGTAGGCTCTATGATTGGTATGCAAGGCGAGGATGCAGATAAGCCAGTTAAGTTCACTAAAGAATTACTAGGACCAACTAATGGTGCAGGCTTTATAGGCGCGGCGTTTTCTCAAGGGTTAAGAAGACTTACAGGCGAAAATTTACCGTTAATGAAAGCAACATCTAACGGTGCTGCTGAGTTATATTTAGCAGACCAAGGCGCGCATGTAATGGTACTTCAGTTGGAAGAGGGCGAATCTATATATGTTGAATCTGAGAATTTATTAGCATTTACAGATGACTGCAAATATAGCGTATCATTTTTTGGTGCGGGCGTAATAAGCCAAGGTGGTTTAGCGAAATCTAAGTTAACTGGAAGAGGAGAGAATGCATTTGTGGCAGTAACTTGCGTAGGGAATCCGATTCAACTTGAGGGTGAGTGCGTATGTGACCCTGACTGTTTTGTAGTGTCAACTACTAAGCCAAGTGTAGGATTAGATTTTGGATTAAAAACGCTTATTGGTCAGTCATCAGGTGAGAGTTATAACTTGAAGTTCCAAAGCTCGGACTCAGTATGTATCATTCAGCCATATGAAAGACGCTCTGGTTTAAGTTTATCAATGGATGCTGGAGAAGAAGCTGAGTTTAATACAGCGGACACATCTGAAGCGTTTGAGGGAGTATCTAACTTTTTAAGCGGCGCATCTAGATTTTTTAACAGGTAATTTTAACAGATAGTTTAAGATAAAAATAGTTTAGCCTTATAGCTGTAACGGCTATAGGGCTATTTACTGACAAAAAACAACAAACCAAGCTATAGTATTTTGGTACTATTTTGGCCGAAACAGTAATATTATACATAGTATGGGGAGTAACCTTAGATAAACTCAGGAGATGTACATAGAGAATTATAAATAATCGGGAACTGTTAACGAATGCAGGGCCAATAATCGAGTGAGGGGTTAAAGTATGGCAAAACTATTTGAAAAAGCTAATGAATGGTTTCAGCAGAGTGTAATACGAAATTGTAAGAAAGCGGCGCATCAGGGAGACTCACAAGCTCAATTTAAGCTAGGACTTAAGTATAGAGCTGGAGATGGAGTGGAGAGAGACTATAACGAAGCTGTCAGATGGTTAACGTGTGCAACGAAACAAGGTGTTACAATTGCCCAATATTACTTAGGATTATGTTATAAGAACGGAGAGGGAGTAGAGAGAGACTTAGTAAAAGCAATCGAGTTATTTGAGGCATCTACCGAGGAAGCGGAAGCAAAATATAATTTGGGATTATGCTATGAGCTAGGAGAGGGAGTAGATACGGACTTTGAAAAGGCTTTAGAGTACTATGAGAAAGCAGCTGAAGAGGGGAGTGCTAATGCGTTATATAAGATGGGAGAATATTATGAGAGAGATGATTTTGAGAAATCTCTCGATTACATAACGCAGGCTGCGGCAAGAGGTCATGCGCAGGCTCAGTATAAGTTAGGGGAGCAGTCGCAAGATTTTAGAGACGCAGTTGCATGGTATATGAAAGCGGCTAATCAGGAGCATATAGAGGCTCAGTATAAGTTGGGAAACTGTTATAAGTACCCTAGAGGAAAATTACCGGGGTTATTTTCTATGATGAATAATCATGAGAAAGCGGCGCAGTGGTATAGGAAAGCTGCCACACAAGGGCATATTGAAGCGCAGTATAATTTGGGATTGTGCTATAAGTATGCCGAAGGGGTTAAAATGGATGAGCAGAGTTCAGTTGCTTGGATGAATAAGGCGGCACAGCAGGGGCATTGTGCTGCTCAGTGTTATTTAGGACAGTATTATTATACCAATAATGAGTTTGATAAGGCTGTGGAGTATTTTACTCAAGCAGCAGAGCAAGGATTTGCTAATGCGCAGTTTAATCTAGGGTACTGCTATCAGTTTGCAAAAGGAGTAGATAGAAATTGTGATTTGGCTGTGGAGTGGTTTAGAAAAGCGGCGCTACAAGAACAGATTAGTGCGCAGTTTAGTTTAGGGCTGTGTTACTTAGATGGGATAAGTGTTAGTGCAAATGCCAAGTTAGCAGTGGAATGGTTTATTAAAGCGGCCGAAAAAGGTAATGAAGAAGCACAGTACAACCTGGGGTTGTGTTATAAAGATGGATTAGGGGTGGAAATTGATTTAGAAAAGGCAGCACAATGGTTTGAGAGAGCAGCAAACCAGAATAACTATATGGCGCAGTATAATTTGGGTAATTGTTACAAAGATGGCTTAGGGGTGCAGATAGATTTAGAGAAAGCAACTATATGGTATAGGAAAGCAGCTGAATTAGGGCATGTTGAAGCGCAGTATAGGTTAGGAATCTGCTTAATGGAGGATGATAAAGTGGAGTTGGCGATTAATTGGTTTGAGAAAGCAGCAGAGAAAGGGCATGCTAATGCTCAATGTAGACTGGGGATATACTACAAAGGTAAAGATAATATAAGTAAAGCGCTAGAATGGTTTGAGAAAGCGGCACAACAAGAGGAGCCAGAAGCGCAGTACCACCTTGCTTTGCACTATAAACGTCTGTACAGATTTGAAGCAGCGATTGAATTATTTACAAGAGCAGCAAATAGTGGGCACTCTGGTGCACAGTGTCAGCTAGGGCTACATTATAAAGATAACAATGATTTGGACGAAGCAGCAGTGTGGTTTATTAAGGCTGCGAAGCAAAATGATGTGGAAGCGCAGTATCAGCTTGGGTTGTATTACGATGAGCAATGGGATGTAGTATCAGCAGTGGGTTGGTATAAACGTGCAGCACAACAGGGGAATAGAGAAGCTCAGTTAAACTTGAGTGATTGCTATTATAACGGCCGAGGAGTAGAGGTTGATGAGGCGATGGCTTTGGCGTGGTATACTAAGGCTATAGCGGATGATAATGTTAGTGATGCTGATTTAGAAAATGCAATGGAAATATACATGGAACGTAAAAATGGCAATAGTAAAAAACCAGTAGTTAATGAACAAGGCGTAATGCAACCGACTATGGATAACGCCGCTGACTTTGTATCACAAGAACAGCAGGTTGAAACTAAGACTGAAGCTGAGAGCGAATTTAAGACTGAAACTGAGGTTGAATTTAAAACTGAAACTAATGGCGAAACTAAGACGGAAACTGAAACTGAGGATAAAGCGGAGCAAGCTAGCGAAATTATAGTTAATCACACCAGATACCCAAAACTAGAAAAGGATAAGGCGGTAGATAACATGAAAAGTAGTGAACCAGTAATAGTAATAACAGAAAACTCTTGGCAACGATATGGAATGTTTGAAGAATGTCACATGAATTTTACGTTTATGAATAACACAGATAAAGCGATTAAATACATTAAATTTGGGGTTGCTGTGGTAAATCGAGTTGGGGATGAAGTAAAACGTAATTCGGTTTGTTACACAGGACCTTATGAGGGGAAAGTAGAAAACAAGGTATCTTTATATACAGGGCATGATGACAGAAGCGGAGTTATAGGTAACTGCATATTTACACAAGTAGGAATTGACTATATGGACGGAACGAAAACATCTATAGATGCGAGTGGTATACACTTTGTAGGTGGAGCGCCAGAGGCTATTGTGTTAGATGCGAAAAGGGAATTAAATATTGACCCAAGTGAATATGGGCTAGCGGTGACAAATACGTATTGGAAACGAGTGGGAATGTTTGATGAATGCCATATGTATTTTGACTTTATAAATAATGCGCCGAGTGCGATTAAGTATGCGAAGTTTTTTGCTACTGTAGTTAACCGTGTGGGAGACGAAG